>CAMDKE010000074.1 GCA_945901215.1 Comamonas sp. lk | reverse complement strand
GCTGCCCCCGGCGTCTTTGAGGATGCTGGTCACGTCGTCGGTGTCCAAAATGCTGAACTGCGGTTTGAGCCCCAGCACCTCCCCATTGGCCCGCAGCATGCGCACGCCCAGCGCGTGGAAGGTGCAAATCAGCACCTCGCCCGCCGGTTTGCCGATCAGGCTCTTGGCGCGCTCGCGCATTTCGGCGGCGGCCTTGTTGGTAAAGGTGATAGCGGCAATGCGCTGGGGCGCCACGCCCATCTGGATCAGCCGCCCAATCTTGTGCGTAATCACCCGGGTTTTGCCCGACCCGGCGCCGGCCAACACCAAACACGGCCCGTGCAGGTAGTTGACCGCCTCTTGTTGGGCGAGGTTCATGGCGTTGGACGGGGAGGCGGACATCAGGGAGTGGGAGACGGGGCAAAAACGGACCAAATCAGGCAAAAAGCCCGCCAAGCGGCGGCTAATCAAGGTGCGCCAGCGGGCATCTTAGCCCGTACTTCGTGCTGTTTGCCCGGACAATCGCTCCATGCTTGCTACCTTGAATGTCACCTTCCCCTTCTTCGCCCTGGTGCTGTGCGGCTACCTGGCGGCACGCCGGGGGCTGTTGCCGCTGGCCGCCATTCCCGGCATGAACACTTTTGTACTTTTTTTTGCGCTGCCGTGCATGCTGTACCGCTTTGGCGCCAGCACGCCGATTGCGCAATTGCTGGACCCTAGCGTGGCGATGAGTTACCTGTTTTGTGCGCTGGTGATGGTGGCGCTGGTGGTCAGCGTTACGCGGCGCGGGCGCATTGGCTGGAACGATGCGGCCTTTGGCGCCCTGGTCGGGGCTTTTCCCAATACGGGTTTCATGGGTGTGCCGCTTTTGGTCGCGCTGTTGGGGCCGCAGGCGGCAGGTCCGGCCATCGTGACGATTTTGGTTGACATGGTGATCACCACCTCGCTGTGCATTGGGCTGTCGCGCCTGGGGCCCGCCGTGGCAGATGCGGCCCAACCGGGAATGGACGTAGTGCAAACGTCGGCCGCCCAGGCGGCCAAAAACGCGCTCAAGGGCGTGGCCACCAACCCCATGCCCTGGGCTATTTTGTCGGGTGCGCTGGTGTCGGCTTACCAGCTGCACTTGCCCGCTCCCGTGGCGGCTACCGTGGGGCTGCTGGCCGACTCAGCCTCGCCGGTGGCGCTGTTCACCATTGGCGCGGTGCTGGCGCGCTCCAATATGCTGGCCGCCAGCGGCCACGCGCCCGCAGTGCGCTGGTCCGAGGTGCTGCCGGTGGCGGGTATCAAGCTCTTCGTTCATCCGCTGTGGGTGTTTGCGGCAGGCCACACGCTGCGTGCCCTGGGTGTCCCCTTGGACTCCTTTGCCCTCACCGTCATGGTCTTGGTGGCTGCCCTGCCTAGCGCCAGCAATGTGTCCATGCTGGCCGAGCGCTTTGGAGCGGACAACGGGCGCATCGCGCGCATTATTTTGGTGTCCACTGCGGTGGCGTTTTTGAGCTTTTCTGGCGCTGTGGCCTGGATGGCGGCGCCTAGATAGCCAGGGGGTCCACATCAATCGCCCAGCGGATAAGGCCCTTGCCTGCGGGCTCGCTGCGGGTCGCTTGCAACACGCTTTGCCACGCACCCAAAAAGCGCTGCAAAGCCGCCCGCGAAGGGCTCTCCACCAGCATTTGGGCGCGTTCGATGTTGGCTACGCGCTGGACCGCCATGGGCACTGCGGCGTACAAGCTGACCTGCGCCAGGGTCTCGGCCCAGCCTTCCCACTGCGCCATGTCGGCGCTCGCGTTGGCGCTGGCGGCGTTTAAAAAGGCCTGTGCGGCTTCTTGGCTGCGCGCTTCGGCCCGCACCAGTGCCTGAAAGCTAAAAGGCGGCATGGCGGCTTGCGCGCGCTCAGCCAATTGGCTTTGCGCAAAAGCGGGGTAGTCGTAGTTTTTCAGCGCTGCGTACAGCGGGTGCAGGGGCTGGAAGGTTTGGATCCACACCTCGCTATGCTGGCCCAGACGTGCGTCGCGCCCGGCGCGCCCAGCGGCTTGCATCAGCAGACTAAACAGCCGCTCTGGTGCCCTAAAGTCGCTGGAAAACAGGGCCCCGTCGGGGTTGACGGCTGCGACCAGCGTGATGCGGCGAAAGTCGTGCCCTTTGGCGATCATTTGCGTGCCCACCAGCACGTCCACATCGCCCGCATGCACCGCTGCCAATTGGGTTTGCAGCGTGCCTTTGAGGCGCGTGGTGTCGGCGTCGATGCGGGCCAGCCGAATCGGCTCGCCCAGCGGGAACTCTGCACACACGGTTCCGGGGCGGCGTACGTCCGAGAGCAAGTCCGCCAGCACCTCTTCGATTTGTTCGGTGCCCCGGCCAATCGGCGCGATATCCGGGTTGCCGCAGCCCGGGCAGGCGCGCGCCACCCGATCGGTAAAACCACAGTGGTGGCAGCGCAAGCTGCGGTCAATTTTGTGGAACACGCGGTAGGCGCTGCAGTGCGGGCACGCACTCTTCCAGCCACAGTCTGCGCAGTGCAGCACCGGAGCGTAGCCGCGGCGGTTCAAAAACACCATGCACTGCTCGCCGCGCAACACCCGCTCTTTGATGGCTTGGAGCAGCGGGAGCGAAAAAATGGCGTTGCGGGCCTGGTGGTTCATGTCCACGCGGCGCACCAAGGGCAAGTCTTGCGCAACGCTGCCAATACGGCTGGGCATGTGCAGGCGCAGGTAGCGCCCGCCTTGGTCAGCGGCTCGGCTGAGGTACCAGCTCTCCAGCGAGGGCGTGGCCGATCCGAGCACGACTTTGGCCTGCTCAAGCTTGCCTCGGTAAATGGCCAAATCGCGCGCCGAATAGCGCGCGCCCTCACCACTTTTGTAGCTGGGGTCGTGTTCTTCGTCGACGACGATGAGCGCAAGGCGGGGAATTGAGGCAAACACCGCCATGCGCGTGCCCAACACGATGCGGGCGCGACCCTCGTGCGCAGCCAGCCAGGCGCCAAGGCGCTGCGGGTTGGTCATGCCGCTGTGCAGGCTGACCAGCGCCTGCGCGCCAAACAGGGGGCCAAAGCGCTCTTGAAAGCGCGCCTCTAACTGGGGTGTAAGGTTGATCTCAGGGACCATGACCAAGGCCTGCGCCCTCGGGTCCCGCTCCAGCAGGGCTTGCACAGACTGCAAGTAGACCTCGGTTTTGCCGCTGCCTGTGGCACCAAACAGCAAAAATGGACCCGTCTGCGCTTGAATTTGCTCAACGGCGTGGGTTTGCTCGGGCGTGAGCGCGGGCTCGCTAGCGTTTGGGCTCTTGTCCGGTGGACCCGCTTTTTCGGCTGATCGTGCCGCACGCGCCAGACGCCGTTGCATTTGCAGGGGTGACAGCTCGCGCAACTGGGGCGGTAGCGCCGCCAAGGCTACTTCGCCGAGCGAGCGTTGGTAATACTGCGCTGCAAAGCGCACCAGTTGCTGCCATTGCGGGCTTAGCGGTGCGACGGTGTCAATCACACCCGCCACATCCCGCAGTTTGCCCACGTCCAACTCACCCGTGGCCTCGTCCGAGTCTTTGTGCCACACCACACCCAGGGTTTCGCGTGCGCCCAGCGGTACGCGCACCAGCGTACCCGGCGCAAGCGGGGCCGGGTGGCGGTAGGTCAGCACCGAGCCCAGCACGGAATGCGCAGGGGTGTGCACGAGAACGCTCAGCCAGATGGTCATGGAGCCTTTATTGTCGGGTGACTGGGATCACGGTGACCTTAAACAGGGGCGGGAGACATGGCGCGGGGCTTTTTGGGCCTGTATTGGCGTCGGATGTAGATCCCCTGGGGTAAAAAGGTACGCTAAGTCATTGATCTGTAATGAAGCCCAGGATTGCCCCCAGATTCTGTGGATAACTTTGTTGATATCGCTGCAAAGCAGGACCGTTCCAGTGGCAATGCGGGCTAGCAATCGGTTTGCTCAGAAATTGAGCAAATTAAAAATCTGTTAAAAATCAATGACTTGTATGTGCTCCCGGATTTGTAGCAGGATGGAGCTGCGCTGAAGGCCATCGCCGAGTGGCTTATCAAAAATGTGTATAAGTCCATCGCCCTCGCACTGCGGCACCTGCCCAAGGGTTGAGCCAGCAACATCTCAATTCAATGGGCTTGCGTGTTGATGAAAAATATCCGAATACCGTGTAAGTGATTGATTCGTATAAAGGGACTCCCTTAGCCGATCTTTCTGTGGATAACTTTGTTGATATCTGCCTTCGGGACACAAAAAAGCCTAAAGAATCAAGGGTTTTGACAGCCTGCCTTGAAATGATGCAAAAAAATATTTTTATACAAATCAACGACTTAGATAGGCTTGCATTCTTGGGCATAGTCCTTGCTCAAAGCAGTGTTCCGTTTTTCAATTGATTCGAATTTTGTGCACAAGTCGGCAATCGGCCTTGAAAGGTGCCCATCCCTATGGTGGGAAACCGAGCAGGTTTCAGGTCCGCAAAGCCCGCGAGTGGCTGTGAACCGATTCGACCAATGCCGCCACATGTTCAGGGGGCGTGTGCTGGCTGATACCGTGGCCCAGATTGAAAATATGTGTGGGCCCTAGGCCATGGCCCTTGTGCGGGGCGCCAAAACTGTCGAGAACCCGCGCAACTTCGGTTGCGATCTGCGCCGGCGGCGCAAACAGCACGTTGGGGTCAATATTGCCTTGCAGGGCTTTGCCAGGGCCGTTGGCAACACCGCCCACCGCCGCGCGCGCTGCGCCCAAGTTCACCGTCCAATCGAGCCCCAGCACATCGCAGTCAAGGCTGCCCATCTCTTGCAGCCAGAGCCCGCCGCCCTTGGTAAACACAATGCGCGCAATGGCTTGCCCTTGCGGACCTTGGCGCTTGAGTTGGGCCAACACGCGCGCCGTGTAGGCAAGGCTGAAGGCCTGGAATGCCCCATCGGCAAGCACGCCCCCCCAGCTATCAAACACCATAACGGCTTGAGCACCCGCGTCAATCTGTGCGTTGAGGTAAGCAGCCACTGCGTCGGCGTTGACTGCCAAAATGCGATGCATCAGGTCCGGCCTGGAATACAGCATGGATTTAACCAGCCGGTAGTCGTCGGAACCGGCACCTTCGACCATGTAGCACGCCAGGGTCCAGGGACTGCCAGAAAAACCGATCAGTGGTACACGGCTCTTTCCGTCGGGCTGCGTGAGGGCCTTGCGGATGGAGCTGACTGCATCAAATACGTAGCGCAGCTTTTCCATATCGGGCACTTGAAGCTGGTTCACAGCGGCTTCGTCACGCACCGGATGGGCAAAACGCGGCCCCTCCCCCAGCGCAAAACTCAGTCCTAAGCCCATGGCGTCCGGAACGGTCAGGATGTCGCTAAACAAAATGGCAGCGTCCAAGGGGTAGCGCTCCAAGGGCTGTAGCGTGACTTCGGTGGCGTAGTCACGGTTCGTGGCCAAACCCATGAAGCTGCCTGCTTTGGCGCGTGTAGCGCGGTACTCGGGCAGGTAGCGACCGGCCTGGCGCATCAACCACAAAGGGGTGTAGGGCGTAGCGTGGCGCAAACAGGCACGCATAAACGTGTCGTTCTGCAGGCCTGAGAACGCAGCCGCTAAAGCGTCGGTGGTGTGCAGGGGGTGGGTCGTTGTCATGGGTTGCTTTGCCTTGGCCAATGGCACTTGTGATTGGGGTTTAAGTGTAAGCGTGGCCCACCCCCAGCCCCTTGACCAGCATTTTGGATTTGGGTTGGTGATACTTTTCGCACAATACAGGGGCATTCCGAAAGGGCAACTCAGCGCCTACAGACGCAAAAGAATGTATGGATATGACCAGGCGGCACTGCCCGTCGAGCTGTTGGCGTGCAGCGTGGTGCGTCGACGACAAAGCTCTTGCGCTCGAGCCTGCGTGCGCCAGCGTCCCAGCCCAGCGGCCAGAGGCACGTGTCCAACTTGGCACCCAAAACTCGCTGGTACTTTCTGTTCTGCCCATACACAGTCGGGTCGTCTACCGCCAAGTGCTGACTAAAGTACCAAGCAGCTACCTCAAGCACCTCAGAGACCACCAGGCTTCCAAATTGCGCCAGCCGGAAATTGAAAAAGGGCATGCCGCATGCTTTGGCGCCTCAACCGCTTTCGGTACAGGAGCGGCCAATGGGGGAGCTCGAACCTTGGCAGGCAAGCACTGCCGTGGTGATAGTCGGCCACAAGAGCCCATGTGCGAGGGACTTCACCGCACGCCGCATGTGTGAAACCATCAACTGCGTCGGGTCATGCAGGGCAATTCATTCGGGGGAACAATTTTGTTTATTTAGGCAATGATTGCCAAAATTTACTGTAACATCCTTCGAGACTAGCTTTAGAACTTTCACCGGACAGAACTAGAAAATCAGTAATTGGATATTGGATAGGCGTGACAAATTTTGACAGGCGATTCTCACCACCCCAGCGTTGGAAAAAAGCATGCATGGTGCACGGCAGGCGGACCGCGGGAACGGGTCAAACGCAGGTAAACGAAGGTCAATGATGGAACACACAGCGGAATATTCAGGACGCATTTTGGTAGTGGATGACAGCAATACCATTCGGCGTAGTGCAGAGTTTTTTCTGAAGCAGGGCGGTCACGACGTCTTTCTGGCCGAGGATGGAATCGACGCGTTGAGCAAGGTCTATGAACACCAGCCGGATTTGATCTTTTGCGATATTTCCATGCCACGGCTCGACGGGTACCAGACTTGCGCCATCATCAAAAGCAACTCCCGCTTTGCATCGGTTCCGGTGGTCATGCTTTCATCCAAAGATGGTGTTGTCGATCGGGCGCGGGGACGAATCGTCGGCGCGCAAGATTACCTCACCAAGCCATTCACAAAAACCCAGATACTGCATGCGGTGCAACAGTATGGCGTACCTTTTCAAGGGGTTGCGTAATGGCGATAAAGACAGTCCTAGTGGTTGATGACTCAAAGACTGAGACGATGTACCTAACGGAAATCCTGATAAACAGTGGATACGCTGTATGCAGCGCAGAAAACGCAGAGCAGGCGTTTGCCTCATTGGAAGCATCACACCCCGACCTCATATTGATGGATGTTGTGTTGCCGGGAAGAAATGGATTTCAACTCACCCGTGCAGTTTCTCGGTCGCCTGAATATGCGCACATACCGATCATCATTTGTAGTAGCAAATCCCTAGAAACCGATCGAATCTGGGGCATTCGCCAAGGTGCTGCTGACTATCTAACCAAACCGGTTAGCCCCGCGCTGCTGCTTGCGCGAATCAAGTCATTGGACGGTGGGTAGCGCATGGTGCACAGGGCCGTAATTCGGGAGCTGCAGGACCGGTTGGCAAATCGCTTGCAGTTGGTTCAAGAAAAAGGCGGCGTGGCCGATTGGTTGGCTGTACGGACAGCCGGGAAGCACTACTTGTTTTCACTGCGTCAAGCCGGTGAAATACTTCCTGTATTCAACCTGCAACCGGTTCCATTTACAAAGCCTTGGTTCTTGGGTGTGCTCACCGTCCGTGGTGGGCTGTTGGGTGTTATTGAGTTTGGCCAATTCACGCGCAGCGCTGCACCGGCACTTTCTTGGCGTGAAGACAGCAGCATGGCCATCTCGATCAATGAACAATTCGAAGTGAATTGCGCTTTGCAGGTAGACGAGGTGGTGGGGTTGAAGGGTAGTGATGCATTTGTTGCATCGAAACCCTCTGCATCTGGGGCGCCTGCGTATTACTCCCACTGCTATGAGGACAAAACGGGACGTGTATGGCAATCGTGTGATTTGCAGATACTTGCGCGGAACCCCGAGTTTTTGGATATCAGCGTTTGTTAAAGGGTAAGCACATGTCGACAGACCCATCAATTCTGGACCAATCGGCGGACGTAAAATACCATCAAGGTCAAACCTTAGATGGATTTACGTGGCCGGATGATGCAGCGGGTGGCCCCAGACCATCCTCTGCGAAGGAAAAGCCCGCGAACCCCGATGGACCGAATTTGTCCCAATGGGATACATCTTCCATGCTTTCGATGCCATTACTGGGGTCGAGAACGCTTGGGCAACACCAATCAATTCTCGGCGGAATATTTGGTGCAGCGCTGATTGCACTCGGCGTCCTTGTGTACATGACTTTGAGCCAGTCTGATGCAAGCACTCACTATTTGAAAGCCACCGGCCAGTCCTTGCTCCAGTCAGAGCGCCTGGCAAAAGCCGCAACGCAGGCATTAACAGGCAATGAAAGCGCGTTTGCTGATCTAGCCGGTAGCGCGGAGCTATTAGTGAAAGCGGTCAACGTACTGCAATCTGGGGATCCGGTTGTCAAAGTGGAACCGCTAGGGCCGGAATATCAAAGCGTCGTCGAAAAACTGGCCGCGCTGACTGAGCGATCTGAAGCCAATGCCAATACGATTGGGGCGCAGCAGAAAACCCTTATGCAGATGGGCGCCGCCTTGCTTCTTGTGAATCGCAGGTCTGAAGAGTTGCTTGATCTCACGAAGAATATCTCTGCACTTAAGCAGCAGCAGTCTGCTTCACCAGCGGAAATATCAGCCATTGGCGAGTTGTCCACCCTGACCCAACGTATCGGAAAGTCCTCCAATGAGTTCATGACAACGATGGGCGTTAGCGCAGAGGCGGTATTTCTGTTGGGAAAAGACCTGAATTCGTTTCGTGATATCGCTGCGGGACTCCTGGACGGCAGCGCGGAGTTGCGCATCAATGCAACACAAGACAAAGGAACGCGCGATCAACTCTTGGCGCTCATTGAAATGTACGAAGAGACGCGGATGCAAGCCAGCGCACTGCTAGACAACTTGCAAGGACTCGCGGCCGCGCGTGACGCCCAAAGGTCGCTTGTGGCAGAAAGCGAGCTTCTAAGGGACCAACTCGAAGGGCTCCAGTCTGGTTTGTCCGAGAGTGCGAAGGTCGATTCTGCAATATGGCTCGCACGAATATTGACCGCTTCAATCGCTATTTTGGCTGCCATCGGCATGATCTACGTTCAACTGAAAGATAGTCGGATTCGTCAAGTCGCAGCTGAAAGCAGACGCAAGAGTGCGGAGGAACTGCGCGCCGAAGCTCAAAGGAAAGAGCGTGATCTCCAGCGCATGAACGATGCCAATCAGACCGCCATTTTGCGACTCATGAACGAGCTGCAGAGCGTAGCGGAAGGTGATTTGACCCAGGAAGCTACAGTCAGCGAAGACATCACCGGGGCCATCGCCGACTCAGTGAATTACACCGTCGAAGAGTTGCGCACCCTGGTACTCAATGTCCAAGGAACGGTTGATCAAGTGGTGAAAACCACTTCAAACGTGGATGTGGCGTCTGCTGCGCTGTTGATCAAGTCCAATCAGCAACTCGTAGAGATTCGTAGTACAGGGCAGTCGGTAGTGGAGATGGCGGCCCGGATCAACGAAGTTTCTGATCGTGCACAGGAATCCGCCGTTGTCGCGAGGCAATCGCTTCAAGCAGCTCAAACGGGGCTCAGTGCGGTGCAAAACACCATTGATGGCATGAATGTTTTGCGCGACCAAATTCAGGAAACCTCCAAACGCATAAAACGACTTGGCGAGTCATCGCAGGAAGTTGGTGAAATAACCGAGTTGATTTCCGACATTACGGAGCAGACCAACGTCTTGGCCCTCAACGCAGCGATACAAGCTGCGTCAGCAGGGGAGGCTGGGCGCGGATTCTCTGTGGTGGCCGAAGAAGTTCAACGGCTTGCCGAACGATCGGCGGCTGCGACCCAACAAATCGCAGCATTGGTTAAAGCAATTCAGACCGATACCAGTAATGCGATGAGCGCCATGGAGCGCTCCGCGCAGGGTGTGGTGGAGGGCGGAAAGCTGTCAGATGCCGCAGGGACTGCCTTGTCCGAAATTGACCGTGTATCCCGTAGTGTGGCTGACCGTATCGACCAGATATCGAGGGCAGCTTCTACCGAGGCGGCACTAGCCGACTCCGTTGCGCAGAACATTCAAAAAATCTTCGTGGTTACGGAACAGACTGGTGAGGGAACCCGTGCAACCGCTGGTCAAGTACGCGAACTCTCTCGCATGGCTCAGGAACTGCGTAACTCTGTTTCACGTTTCAAGATTGCGTAGTGCTCACCTGTAACGGCATGGGCGGATTGGGAAACATTGGCAATGGATCAATCTATTCTGGGAACCGAGGTCAACGCGTTTGCCATCGACAGGAGTCCCTTGGCATGGATCCTCGAAGACTTAAAGAAATCCCTTAAATTCGCCACAGCAGTCGTCCGCCGCTTTGCTTGGGAGGTGAAAACGTCGAGTGAAAATGATGCG
>CAMDKE010000073.1 GCA_945901215.1 Comamonas sp. lk | reverse complement strand
CTTGCTACCGGACTTGCCATAAATACTACGCCGACAGCGACCTCCTCGGCTGTACCAAGCTGACCCGTCGGATTGGCCTTGATAGTGGAGTTGTACAGATCTGGCATATTCTTTTCGATGTTTTGCCAAATCCCACCCTCAAAATAAGTATTTCCGGGTGACACCACGTTGACCCGAATGCCCTTGGCGACCAATTGGCGGCTTAGTCCTTTGGAGTAATGGATCAGTGCGGCCTTTATTGCGCCATAGGAGCCCGCGGCAAAGTCAACTTCGAAGCCAGAAACGCTCGATATCAGAACGATCGATGCACTGGGCGATTTCTCCAAAAAGGGTACGGCCGCAGCCACTGCATTGACCGTGTGCATCATGTCAATTCGGAACGATTTCTCCCAGGTTTCGGCAGAATCGCCAACGGCCAACGCGCTGACGTTACACACCAGCACATCGATGCCTCCGAACTCGGCGGCGCTGTCTTTAATCCATTGCGTCAGCACTTGGTTGTCTGACACGTCAAGGGCCTGTCCAAATGCCTGAACGCCCATGGCCTGAAGTGCAGCGACCGTGCTCGCGACTTCTTGCGCGTTTCGCGCACAGACCGAAACGTTGGCACCTTCCGCGGCAAACTCGTCCGCGACCGCCCGACCTATTCCCTTACTGCCACCAGTAACCAGCACCCGTTTACCCTTGAGCTTGAGGTCCATTGCATTTCTCCTAGTTGGTTGAACATTAAACATTGCGTTGCCGCAACCCATCAGGGGGCGAGATACCGCTTCTCCACCCCAGCCGCTACGGTGTACTTTGGGTCCACGAAGTTCCCAAGCCGAACTTTCCCGCACTGCGACAGCATCATATAAGCATCCCACTTGTCGTAGCCATATTCTTTAGCCATCCACATGACCAGCTCATGGTAGGCAATACGCGTCGCGTCTTCCAGCGGCCTGGCACTACCGATAGCCATAATCTGGTGCTCTGTTTCCAACCTGGGCCAGTCTATTGCCCAGCTTTTTATCAGGTCCACATGGATCGTGGTGCGGCTGGCGTATTCGACAGCCGTCCCACACACTTCGCCGTCACCCTGGCAAGCGTGCGCGTCACCAATGAAAAGGCGGGCACCGGGGGATCGCACCGGCAGGTAGGTCACGCTGCCGGGACCCATATCAGGTACATCCATATTTCCACCATGGTTGTCAGGGGTCAGTGAGTTGATCGAATCAATTTCTGGGGATAGGCTGAGAGTCCCTATGTGCGGCCGGTACGGCAAGGTAACGCGTCGACTCCAGTAAACACCTTGTTCGTCAATGTCGATTTTTCGGGTGATTTCCGGCAGAGGTTCGTTCAACAGGGCCGTGAAATCGGTGCCGGTTAATGCGCCAAATCGAGGAATCAGGCAACAGGTCCCGCGCGGGTTGCTGCCGCGTGGAAGCATAGACTCAATGTGGACGGCGATAACATCCCCTTTCTCAGCACCCTTCACCATGATCGGGCCATTTTGGGGGTTTAAAAAAGGCACCCGCAGTTTTGCGCTGGGTAAATCGTTCTCCGTTTGGATCTTCCCGTCAAAGGCATCTCTGGTGTCCACAACCACACGATCGCCAGGATTGATTTCCATCACCGGTTGTGAATAAGGACCAATCGTGTAGTGAAACGTACCCTGCCGCTCCTCACTCAGTTCGTGTGTGACGCCGACCGCGCCACGGGCAAGCCCCCGCGTGTGCATGATCGAATGTGCAAGCCATGTCATTTCAATCTCCTTTAGGGTTCCAAAAAAGCAATAAGAACGGCACAGGTGAGCGCTTCGAGGCTTCTGCACCCTTGGTCAGGCAAATTATGGGGTATTGCACTAAGCAGCGCCACGGCCTCCGACTGCTTGAGGCAGCATGCCAACCGGTTAGAACTGCAAGTGCCACCAGCACTTGCTCCCAACAGAACAAGGGGTATGCTCTGCCACCATCCCCACTCTCGAAGCAATTGCCATGAAAACCAAAACCATTCTTGAACTCGCGGACGTTAAGGCTATCGCTGCTGCTGCAGAAGCCGAGGCGCTCAAACACGCGTGGGCGGTGAGCATCGCCATCGTTGACGACGGCGGTAACCTCCTGTGGTTTCAGCGGCTTGACGGCGCGGCGCCTATTTCGGCGTTGATCGCGCCGGCCAAGGCCCGTACCTCAGCGGTCGGGCGCCGCGAAAGCAAGGTATACGAGGACATGATAAACGGCGGGAGGGCTTCCTTTTTGAGCGCGCCAACGCTAGACGGAATGCTCGAAGGCGGTATCCCGGTGATGAAGGACGGCCAGTGCCTGGGCGCCGTGGGCGTCAGTGGCGTCAAATCGGTAGAGGACGCCCAGATCGCGCGCGCTGGTTTAGCTGCCATCGGCTTGTAGGAGCGCTCTAATAGGCCAGTCGCTCGGGGTGCAATTCCTGCAATATGGTGGTTGCAATCTCTTCGATAGATTTGGTGGTGGTAGAGAGCCATCGAATGCCAGCGCGGCGCATCATACTTTCTGCCTCATGCACTTCCATGCGGCAGTTTTCGATGGATGCGTAGCGTGAGTTAGGGCGGCGTTCATTGCGAATTTCACTCAGACGTTCGGCTTGAATGCTCAGACCGAAAATTTTGGGCTTGTGCGGCACCAGCGCTAGCGGAAGTTGGCGCCGCTCAAAGTCCTCGGGGATTAGTGGGTAATTGGACGCCTTGAGGCCATATTGCATGGCCAGGTAAAGGGATGTGGGCGTTTTTCCGCTGCGACTAACGCCTACCAAAATCACGTCCGATTGCTCTAAGTCCCGGTTGCTCTGACCGTCATCATGGGCCAAAGAAAAGTTGATCGCCTCGATGCGGTCGTGGTATTCCTTGCTTTTGCTGGCATCGCTGAACCTGCCAATGCGATGGTTGGATTTGAGATTGAGCTCCTGCTCCAGCGGATGGACAAACATGCCGAACATGTCAAGGAGCATGCCTTGGCAATTTTCTTGAATGACTTCGAGTACCTCCATATTTACCAAAGTGGTAAACACAATGGGCTTGGCACCGTCTACCACCACGGCGTGGTTAATTTGTCGCACCACTTGGTGCGCTTTGTCGACGGTATCGATGAAGGGCAGTCGGACATGGCGTGCCTTGGTCTCAAACTGCGCCAATATGGCGTTGCCAAAGGTCTCAGCCGTGATGCCGGTACCGTCGGAGACAAAAAATACGCTACGTTGGGGCATGGTTGAGGGGCTCGTGAAGTGTGTTCAAGCAAGGCCGCAGGAGGCGTGCTCTGTAGTCTCGATTGTGGGCCAGGTTGTGCCGGTGCTGCAAACGGTGCAGAGCGCAGGCATACAGGGTCCTACAATTCGTCGACGTGGACAGCCTAGCCATGGGTGACAGACCGCCAAAGTAACAAATCCACCGGCCTGCCATCTTTTGCCCGTTGGTCGCCGACAACCCCGCCCTGGCCCGCGCTTTCGCTCCAGTGGCGACCAATTTTTAACTTTGGAGTCTTCGATGTCTGATCTTTTTAGTGAAACGGACTGGGTGGTGCCGTTCGAACACCTGCGCATGAGCGACGTGGAGGCGGTTGGCGGTAAGAACGCCAGCCTCGGGGAGATGATTTCCCAGCTGCCCACAGGCGTCAAAGTGCCTACCGGCTTTGCCACCACGGCGCACGCATTCCGGACGTTTTTAGCCGATGAAAATCTCAGTGCCCGCATCAACGCGCGCCTTAGCGCGCTTGACATTGAGGACGTGCGCGCATTAGCCGTCGCGGGTGCAGAAATCCGTGCGATGGTGGAGTTGCAGCCTTTCCCCTCGGATTTGGAGCACGCGATCCGCGCTGCCTTCAGTAACTTGAGCGCTGGCATGCCCGCTGCATCATTTGCCGTGCGCTCTTCGGCCACGGCCGAGGACCTGCCCGACGCATCCTTTGCCGGCCAGCAAGAGACTTTTTTGAATGTGGTCGGCATCGAGGACGTGTTGCACAAAATCCGTGAGGTGTTTGCGTCGCTGTACAACGACCGGGCGATCAGCTACCGCGTCCACAAAGGCTTTGCCCACGAACATGTCGCCTTGAGCGCGGGCATTCAGCGCATGGTGCGCTCAGACCTGGGGGCCGCAGGCGTGATGTTTACGATAGACACCGAGTCGGGCTTTTCGGATGTGGTGTTTATTACATCGAGCTACGGCCTGGGCGAGACGGTGGTGCAGGGCGCCGTCAACCCGGACGAGTTTTACGTCCACAAACCCATGCTGCGCGCGGGCAAGCGCGCTGTCATTCGCCGAAGCCTGGGTTCCAAACTCTTGCAAATGGAATTCACCAGCCTGCAGGAACAAGCCGCAGGCGCCAAACTGGTCAAGACCACGGATGTACCCATCGAGCTACGCAACCGCTATTCACTTACTGACGCCGATGTGGAGCAACTGGCCCGCTACGCCTTGGTGATCGAGGACCACTACGGCCGCGCGATGGACATTGAGTGGGGCAAAGACGGCATCGACGGCGAGCTTTACATTCTGCAAGCGCGCCCGGAAACCGTGAAAAGCCAGGCCGCCAATACCGTGGAATACCGCTACAAGCTCAAAGGCCGCGCAGCAGTTTTGATAGAGGGCCGTGCCATTGGCCAAAAAATCGGCACCGGCCCGGTGCGCATCGTCCACCACATCAGCGACATGGACATGGTGCAGGCCGGCGACGTGCTAGTGACCGACATGACCGACCCCAACTGGGAACCGGTGATGAAGCGGGCGTCCGCCATCGTTACCAACCGGGGCGGGCGCACCTGCCACGCCGCCATCATTGCGCGTGAACTGGGTATCCCCGCCGTGGTGGGCTGTGGCCACGCAACCGAAGCGCTGAAAGACGGCATGCTGGTGACGGTGAGTTGCGCCGAAGGCGATACCGGTTTTATTTACGACGGCTTGCTGGAGACCGAAGTGTCTGAGGTGCAGCGCGGCCTGATGCCCGAAATTTCGGTCAAGATCATGATGAATGTGGGTAACCCGCAGCTCGCCTTTGACTTTTGCCAGTTGCCCAACCAGGGCGTGGGCCTGGCGCGGCTGGAATTCATCATCAACAACAACATCGGCGTGCACCCCAAGGCGATATTGGACTATCCCAATATCGACGCGGACCTGAAGAAAGCGGTGGAGTCGGTGGCGCGGGGCCACGCCTCGCCCCGTGCGTTTTATGTCGACCGGGTGGCCGAGGGTGTGGCCACGATTGCGGCGGCTTTTTGGCCCAAGCCGGTGATCGTGCGCCTGTCTGACTTCAAATCCAACGAGTACCGCAAGCTCATTGGCGGCAGCCGCTACGAGCCCGAGGAAGAAAACCCGATGCTGGGTTTTCGCGGTGCGGCGCGCTATGTCAGTGCCGACTTTGGCGAAGCCTTTGCCATGGAGTGCGAGGCCTTGAAGCGTGTGCGCAACGACATGGGGCTGGACAATGTGCAAGTCATGGTGCCCTTTGTGCGTACGCTGGAGCAGGCGCGTAAGGTCACCGAATTGCTGGCCCGACACGGGCTGGAGCGGGGCAAGGACAGCCTCAAGCTGATCATGATGTGCGAGATACCGAGCAACGCGATTCTGGCGACAGAGTTTTTGGCCTACTTTGACGGCTTCTCCATTGGCTCCAATGACCTGACGCAATTGACACTGGGTCTGGACCGGGATTCCGGCTTGGAACTGCTGGCCGCAGACTTTGATGAGCGTGATCCGGCGGTTAAAGCCTTGATTGGCATGGCGATCCGTGCTTGCCACGAGCAGGGCAAGTACGTTGGTATTTGTGGCCAGGGCCCCAGTGACCACCCGGATTTCGCCGTCTGGCTCGAGCAGCAGGGTATTTCGTCGATTTCCCTGAACCCTGACTCGGTGATTGCCACCTGGCAGCAACTCGCGCTCCGATGAATCCAATACAAGGCCCGCTGCGCTGGAAACTGCATGCGGCCTTGCTGGCGGTATGGTTTGTGGCTTCATTCGGCGTTGTGTTTTTTGCCCGTGATCTTCAGGCTACCGTCGCGGGCTGGCCTTTGGCCTTTTGGTTTTCTGCCCAAGGCTCGATCCTCGTCTTCATAGGGATCATCGTGTTTTTCGCGTGGCGCATGGGTAAAGCGGATATTGCTTCTGGCGCACCTTCGCAAGCGTCATTGGCCATGCTAAGGCACCGCATCCACTGGCGCTTTCTAGGTTATTTGTCGGTCTTGGTGCTTTGCTTGGTGGGCCTGGGTTTGGCCGAGCAAGGCGGGCTGTCTAAGGCGTGGATTGCCGCTATATTTTTGTCGCTTACCTTGGTTTTGTATGCCGGTATTGGCGTTTACGCCAGAACTGCCAAGGCAGACGAGTATTTTGTTGCTGGGCGACGCATTCCTGCCGCGTACAACGGCATGGCCACAGCCGCTGACTGGATGAGCGCGGCGTCCTTCATTAGTTTGTCCGGCGGCCTGTATTTGCAGGGTTTTTCTGGCATCGGCGACCAGCCTGGGGGGTTGGCCTATGTATTGGGTTGGACCGGTGGTTTTTGTTTGGTGGCCCTGCTGGTAGCGCCTTACTTGCGGGCGCTGAATCTATACACCTTGCCGGACTACTTTGCACTGCGTTTTGGCGGACGCTGGCCGCGTCGAATCGCGGCGCTGGCGGCTGTCCTATGTTCATTTACCTATGTGGTTGCGCAGCTTTACGGTGTGGGCCTGATTACCTCCCGGTTGACGGGGCTGCATTTTGAAATCGGCATCCTGTTGGGCCTGGGTGGCGTCTTGCTGTGTTCCTATTTAGGCGGTATGCGAGCGGTCACCTGGACTCAGGTGGCGCAGTACGTGGTCATTATTTTGGCGTTCACCTTGCCCGTTTCCTGGCTGGCTTATCAGCAGATTGGCAACCCGGTTGCGGTACTGGCCTATGGGCAGCAACTGCCAAAAATTGCCGAATTTGAACGCCAGATACTGGCCTCCCCAGCCGAAAACCAGGTTCTGGCGATCTACGCACAGCGTGCCGACATTCTGGAAAAGAAACTGCAAGACGTGGATGCGGCAATGATCGCGGATCGCATGGACTTGCGTCGCCAACTGCGTGACTTGGGTGACACCGCGCCCGACGACTCGCGCGCCTTGGCCCTGCGCCGCCAAATGGCAACGGCTCCAAAAGACGCGCAGACGGCGCGCCAGCTCTGGTCACGCCAACTTGCGGAAAACCGCGAGCGTGCCCAGCCCCTGGGGGGAATGCCCTTGCACACCCAGGCCTTTGCGGGTGATCCCGAGGGATCACCCGCGCAGCAAGCGCTGTTTACAAGCTCGCGTGCCAATTTTCTGGCGTTGATGTTTTGTCTGATGGTGGGCACCGCCGGTTTGCCCCATTTGCTGACGCGGTACTTCACCACGCCAGACGTGTCACAGGCTCGCCAATCGGTCGCATGGTCCTTGTTTTTTATCGCCTTGTTGTATTTGGCAGCGCCCGCATTGGCCGTACTGGTCAAATTTGAGGTAATGGCCCATCTGGTCGGGCAACCCATGGATTCCTTGCCTACTTGGATCAGTCAGTGGTCACGCGACCCCGCTCTGTTGTCGGTGTCTGACGTCAATGGCGATGGTACGCTGCAGTTTTCTGAACTAAAAATCGGTGCGGACCTGGTGATGCTTGCAAGCCCCGAAATTGGTGGTTTGCCAGTCATTTTTTCCATCTTGGTGGTAGCTGGCGGCCTGGGTGCCGCATTGTCGACGGCCGACGGGCTGCTACTAACCATCGGTAACGCATTGGCACATGACCTGGTTTTCCAGGGGCAAAACGGTAAGTCGCAGGGAATACGTCCCGTTATGTGGTCTAAATTTGCACTTTTGGTGGTTGCCCTGCTCGCGGCGTACGCCGCAGCCCAGCGGCCGGCTGGCATTCTTTCCCTGGTCGCAGCGTCCTTTTCCTTGGCTGCAGCGGGCTTGGTCCCGGCCATGGTTTTGGGGATTTTTTGGCCACGCACCACGCGTGCCGGCGCGGTGGGAGGCATGTTGACCGGTTTGTGCGTCACTCTCTTTTATATGGCAAGTAACCTTTCGGCGGTGCACGCTGCGATGCCCAGTTTTAGCGGTTTGTGGTGGGGTATTCAGCCTGTTTCGGCGGGGGTTTTTGGGGTCCCGGCGGGCATTGCTGCGACGGTGCTGATTAGTCTCTTTACCCGCGATGGCAGTCGTTCGGCGCGCTTATGAGCTTCTGCTCACTGTGTCAAGAGGCGTTCCTCATCCTGCAGCTATAATAGCGGGCTTCGCCTTGCCGCACTCCACTTAGACGCTGGGGGCGGCTTTTTCTGGCCCCGCTGCGGGCTTATCCAAAAGGAGTATCAATGCGTCACTACGAAATCATTCTCATGATCCATCCGGATCAGAGCGAACAAGTTCCAGCCATGCTGGAGCGTTACAAAGGCATGATCACTGCCGGCGGCGGCAAAGTGCACCGCGTCGAAGATTGGGGTCGCCGCCAATTGGTGTACATGATCAATAAGCTGGCAAAAGCCCATTACCTGTGCGTCAACATCGAAGCGGACCAAGCCGTCATGGCCGAGTTGGAGCATGCATTCAAGTTCAACGATGCCGTTCTGCGCCACCTCACCGTGTCCAAGAAAAAAGCAGATACCGGCCCTTCGTCGATGATGAAAACGGTGGAGCGCGAAGATGCGCGCAAAACCCAACAGGCCGAGTACCAAGCTTAATTTAGGCCAAGCTACCGACATAGCGCAAACGCAGAGTGACTGCCAACACGCTGGAAATTACCGCAACAATCGATCAGGCGCAGGCCTTGCGATTTACCCCAGCCGGCGTTCCCGCCCTGAATTTGGTGCTTGAGCACCGGTCGGAAATGCAGGAAGTCGGCGTCAAACGGCAGGTGACGACCAGTTTGAAAGCCATGGCGTTTGGTGCAGTAGCAGAAACCCTGGCCAAGCAGGATATTGGAAGCCAATGGAAGTTTGAGGGTTTTCTTGCCAACGCATCGCGCAGTAAGTCGGTTGTTTTGCATATACAAAGTTTTTCGCCAGATTTTTTACCCGATTCGTTTTAGGAGGCTTTATGGCCACGTTCAAGAAGTTCAACAAAGACAAGCGCCCCAAGCGCAACACCCAGTCACTGCTGTTCAAGCGCAAGCGCTTTTGCCGCTTCACCGTGACTGGTGTGGAAGAAATCGACTACAAGGACATCGACACCTTGCGCGACTTCATCGCTGAAAACGGCAAGATCATCCCCGCCCGTTTGACCGGCACCCGCGCGATTTTCCAGCGCCAACTCAACACCGCTATCAAGCGCGCTCGCTTTCTGGCGATGCTGCCTTACAGCGATCAGCACAAGATCTAAGGAGCCCCGACTATGCAAATTATTCTGCTCGACAAGGTCGTGAACCTCGGCAACCTAGGCGAAATCGTCAAGGTCAAAGACGGCTACGCTCGCAACTTCTTGATTCCTTCGGGTCGCGCGCGTCGCGCCACCGAATCCGCCAAAGCTGAATTCGAAGCGCGCCGCGTCGAACTCGAAAAGGCAGCAGCTGCCAAATTGGCGGAGTCGCAAAAGCTGGGCGAAAAGCTGGGTGGAACCACCATCAAACTCACCCAAAAAGCCGGCGTAGACGGCCGCTTGTTTGGGTCGGTGACCAATGCCGATATCGCGGAAGAGTTGGTCAAAGGCGGCTATAAGGTCGTTAAGTCCAATATCCGCATGCCCAATGGCCCCATCAAAGTCGTGGGGGACACCACCATTGGCGTGGCTCTGCACACCGATGTAGTCGTGGAGATTACGGTCTCGGTTTACGGAGAATCCACCTAGTTTCGGGTTTTATCCTGGTTTTATCAGGGTAAGCTGTGGGTCTCGTGGCCCATTGCTAAAAATTCAAAGAGCCGCCGGGGTCCGCCCCTGCGGCTTTTCTCATGGGGTTATGACCTTGCGGAGTTGACTCACCGGCGAGGCGTCTCATCCCCAATAGGTATACAAGGAATTACCATGTCCGTTGACATCTCCGGGTCGGATGAATTTGTCCAAGATCGCCAGGTAGCCCAGTTGCGCATACCCCCCCATTCCCTCGAAGGGGAATCCAGCGTGCTGGGTGGTTTGCTGTTAGACAACAACGCCTGGGACCGTGTCAATGACGTCGTGGCGCAAGGCGATTTCTACCGGTACGAGCACCGCTTGATATTTGGCGCCATCTCGACCCTGGTCAATAACAGCCGCCCGGCCGACGTAATCACGGTTTTTGAACAACTCCAGAGCCAGGCCCACGCCGATGAGGCTGGAGGCTTGGGC
>CAMDKE010000072.1 GCA_945901215.1 Comamonas sp. lk | reverse complement strand
CAGCACGGCAAGCCCGTGCGCACCCGGCCCGATACGAGCCAGTATGTGACCTGTCTACCGACGAGGGCCCTATGAACATTGAGAATTTTTCTGATCTGCTGCGGGTGGCACGCGCACAGCCCTTGCCGCAGCGTTTGCTGTTTGTCTTTGTCGACGCAGTGCTTGCGAACGATGCCAATGCGCAGCAGCGAGCGGGGTTCGAAGCCGGGCATGGCGGCTCGCTGGTGCCCATCATGTCTGTGGAAAAAAGTCCAGACGGCCTGTCCTCTTTTGAAGCCCTGGTCCTTCAGGCAGCGCAATTCGGCTACCCCTGGCGCCTGGTGTTTTGCGCGGCTATGTCAGGGAGCAGCCAAAGCGTGCCAGGCGGCAAAGAAGTGGACGGGGCCTTGAAGACCATGGTTGAAAACATCAAGCGGGGAGAGATAGCGGGTTATCTGGCCTTGGACCGGCAGGGTTTATCCGTCGCCCTAAAGTGATGCACGTCAGGCCTTGGCGTTCAAACAGAGGTGCAGGGGAGGGCGTATCAGCAATGACTGCGGTCAACCCATTTTCCATTTGAACGGCCTCACAACATGGGTACTTTGATCCAAATGAAGAACCTGCACAAGGGCACAAGCTCCCGATTTGCCTTATGGGACCTTGGGTTTCGCCCCTTTTATTTGTTGGCCAGCAGCTTTGCCGCACTTTCCGTAGGGGTCTGGGCACTGCAATTCAGCGGCCTTTTGCCCAAGGCCTATTTGCATGGTCCGATGTGGCATGCCCATGAGATGCTGTTCGGATTCACCCTCGCTGTTCTGACAGGTTTTCTATTGACAGCAGGACAGAACTGGTCTGGTCAGCCCACACCCAAAGGAGCCTACCTAGCCGCTCTGGCGGCTTTGTGGGTGGCGGGCAGGGTGTTGGTGCTCTTGCCGTGGGGCTGGCTGGCAGCCGGAGTGAATGTGGCCTTTCCGCTTGCCGTTGCCACCGCATTGGCCATCCCTTTGTACAAAGCGCGCAACCGCCGCAACTATTTTTTCGTCGCCCTGCTGGTGCTGATGGCATTGGCCCAACTGATGGTGCACCTCAATGGGCTCGACGTACTTCATGTTCCGGGGTGGGCAGGGATCTTTCTCGGGCTCGATGCCATGCTGTTTGTCATCTGCTTGATGGGCGGGCGGGTGATCCCCATGTTTACCAACAACGCGGTACCTGGAGCAAAGGCGGTTCGCAAACCTTGGATCGAAAAAATCGCATTGGGTTTGGTTTTGCTGCTTTTGGTCGCAGACGCATTGCAGGTGACGGGTGTTTCCTTGGCGCTGTTGGCCCTGCTGACCATGCTGGCCCACCTGATTCGCCTGTGTTTTTGGCAGCCTTGGAAGACATTCAAAACTCCCTTGGTTTGGGTGCTGCATGCTGCTTATGCTTGGATTCCACTGCACTTGGCGTTGCGCGCCATGGCGGCCATGGATTGGATTTCACCATCGCTTGCTAACCATGCGCTGACCACCGGCGCCATTGGTGGCATGGTCATCGGCATGATCACGCGCACGGCCTTGGGTCACACCGGAAGAAGACTGCTTGCAGGGAAGGCGGAGATCAGCTGTTACGCCATGGTGGCGGCTGCTGCGTGGGTGCGTGTTGGCATTCCTTTGCTCGACCCGTCGCTGATCAGAGTTGCAGTTTTGGCGTCCGCCATCCTGTGGTCCACCGGTTTTGCCGTGTATGCCTTACGGTATTGGCGTATTTTGGTTTGGGATTGAATGACTTAGCGTGCGCAGCTCACGACCACACCGGGTGCTTTTTCATCACCTGCGTAAAAGCAGCAGACGCTTCAAAGTCTTGCAACCATTGCGCGAGATTGCTCCAGGCTTGATTCGCAAACCACGCCTTGTCGGTGTGCGCAAACTGGCGTACGAACGGTGCGATGGCGGCGTCGGCAAGACCGAAGCGCGCGCCGCTGAGGAAACCTTGCAGCGTCAGGCGATCTTGCAAACAGCCCAGGAATCCCCGCGCCAGTTCCCTGTGTGCCAGGCCGTCGGCAAGCCCGTAGCGGTGTGGGTACTTGTAGCGGTCTAGGTGGAATTTGAACTCTCCGTCGTTTTGTGCAATCAGAGTCCAATCGTTTTGGCGGCTTCCTTCATCGGCCGCTAACCAGCCCTGGTTGTCATAGCGCTCCAAGGCCCAACGCATGATGTCCAGGCTTTCGTCCAGCACCATTCCGTTGGCCAGCACCAGAACCGGCACCGTACCTTTGGGCGAGGCGCGCAGCATGTCGGCTGGCTTGTTTTTGAGCACAATCTCGCGGTGCTCCACCGCCTGGCTAGCGGCCTGCAATGCCAGCCGAGCCCGCATGGCGTAGGGGCAGCGCCGAAAGGAGTACAGGATGGGCAGGGAAGAAGGTGGGTGGGCTTCAGGTGTCAGCATGGGGCACAGTATGCGTTTTTTGGCCCGCGTCAACATACGCAAAGAAACCGTATTGCGCATAGAACGCCTTCGTCTTTTCATCTTTTGCGTCCGCGATGGAAACGAAGGCTGTATCCGCGCAGGCAGCCTGCCTGTTGTCATTCAGGCGGAACCCACCCCTGTATGAGCGTTTGGAAGCCGCTCACCATAAGGATCAAAAAGGACTTATCCGCCGAAAAAACTTCTCTGGTGAGTGACAGTTTGCCCCTTTGAGAAACGATCAAAACACATAGCGCAAACTCACCGATATCAGCCGTGGCGCGCCAGGGGCGTAGAAGGTGGATTGAGGCACTGGATAGCCATCTGCATCAGAGCCCCCTAAAGCACGGGCCGAGAAATTGCCATTGGCGTCAAAGCCGTTGCCGCCCAACTGTGCCGCCGTGTTGTAGCGCGTATCAAAGACATTATTGATCTGGGTGCTGAGCTGCCAACTCTGCGACATGCTGTAGTTGGCTCCCAAGTGGAACACCGCATAGCCGGCCACCTCGCCGGGGCCCTGGTAGAACGTGCCGTCTGCCACATGGCCGTTGTTCTCGTTGCCCCTGGCGAGTGATCCACCCACCGCTACCATGCTGGCATTCAGCGAAAGTGCCGGTGTGGCGGCATAGTTGGCATACAGTTTGAGCATGTTCTGTGGCACCAGGGGCAAGCGGTCACCCGCCTGGATCGTGATGTTGCCGTCCAGCCCCGGACTGCCGCTGGCGGCACTTTCGTTGCTGCTGTTGCCTGTTCCATTGACAGTTTCCACGCTTTGGTAGGTGGCATTCAACCAGGTGTATTGGGCGCCCCAGCGCAGGCTGCCATGCTTGCCGGAGAACCCGAGCTCCAAGCCCTGGCGTCGGGTTTGACCAAAATTCTTGAAGTAGCCATAGCCGGCCTGGTTATCGGCCACAAACAGGATGTCGTCTTGGTTTTCTGCACTGAATATGCCCGCATTCCACTGCAGGTTGGCGCTGGCCTTGCCGCGCAGACCCAGTTCGATGGTGCGTGTCACCACTTGGCTTAGCGGTGGATCGCCTGCCATGGCATTGGGTAGTTTGCAGGGCTGCTCAGGGTTGGCGCAGCCCAATTCGATCCCGGTGGGCGCGCGGCTGCTTTCGCCATAGCCGGCGTAAACATTCAGGGTACCCGTCGGGCTATAGCTCAGGCCCAACGCCGGATTGAGGCGCGCAAATGTGTTGTCACTGCTGAGTGAGGCGGGGTCGGTTGCGGAGTGACGCTGATCGCGGTTTTCCACTGTGGTGCTGTTGTAGCGGCCCGAAAGTGTCAGGTGCAGATTTTTTTGCAAGGACAGGGTGTCGCTTGCATAGACGCTCCAAGTGCGCACATGCCCCGTCAGGTCAACCTGCGTGTCGTAGGGCGCACCGTCCACAACACCGCCTCGCACACCGTCGGCATAGGCGTTCACGCCAGTCACCGTGTGGTCGGGGTTGATGTAGCCCAGTTGCGTCAGCTGGGCAAAGCTGATGCGGCTGGCGTCATAACCTACACCGGCTACAAATTGGTTGCGCTTGCCTGCCCATTCAGAAGCCAGCGTCATCTGTCCCGAGAAGCCGTAGTTTTGCTGGGCAGTTTGTGAACGGTTGATCAGGCCGTTGCACTTTTCGCCGGGCTCGTCAAGTTGCAGTGCCTGGGCAATGCAGCGCCAGTAGGGGAAGGGCGTGTTCGATGCGGTAGGGCCACTTTCCGGGTAGCCTGCGTAGCCTGCTGCTGCCAAGGCGTCCGTATCATCGGTGCTGAGCTGGTAGACGTTTTGGTTTAACGAGTCCTCATTGATATCTGCATTGAAGCTGGTGGTTTGGATGTCGCGGTAGTACAGGTTGCCGGAAAAAACCAGGTTTTCACTCAGCGCGTGGCTGGCCGTCAGATTGAGCTGGGTGGAGTGATTCTTGGTGATATCCGGTGCGGTGTAAACGCTGGTGCGGTCTCGCTCTAACTGGGACATTTCTTGCAGGCCGTTGCCGTTGAGTTCATTGTCGGCATGCGACAGGCTGATGGCCACATCCGTGCTCGCGTCTTGCCAGCTCAGCTTGCCAAAGAGCTGGCGCACGTCGGAGGCGGAAATTTTGCGCCAACCGTCGTCGTGGAACAGATTGGCGTTGACGTAGGTGGCCAGTCCTTGCTCATTGCTGCTGCCATGTTCAAACTCCAGCGACTTGCGGCCATAGCTGCCCACGGTGGTTTGTAGAGAGGTACCTGGATCGTGCTTGCCGTCTTTGGTCTGTACCGACAGGGCTCCGCCCAAGGTATTGAGGCCGAACAGAGGGTTGGAGCCAGGCATCAGCGTAATGCTGGAGATGGCCGAGCGCGGAACCAAATCCCAGCTCACCACATCACCAAAGGGCTGATTCATGCGCACGCCGTCCATATAGACAGACAATCCCTGAGGAGTGCCCAGCAGAGGTGAAGCGGTGTAGCCGCGGTAGTTCACGTCCATCTGGTAGGGGTTGCCTTGGGTTTCATTAACGTGCACGCTGCCGAGCTGGCGGTTCATGAAATCGCCCAGCTCCAGTGCGCCGCTATTCTTTAGGTCACTTTGGGTGGCACTTTGCACCGGTGCCGCGATCTCGTTGCGTGGCTGGCCCAGTCCGGGCAATGGCATGCTGCCAACCACTTCCACCGCAGGCAAGGTGGCTGCGTTTTGGGCGTTGGCCCAGTGACTTAAGGCAGCCGATAGCAGCAAAACGCAAGCGGTTTTGGGGAAATTGGTGATTGCAAGGGGTTTGTGGTTATTTTTCTTTTGCATGATGAAACCAGGTGAGAGTTGAGCCACGCGCCGAGCTTAGAAAACAAGCCGGTGAAGGCACAGGGAAAAATTCTCGACTTTGGTGCGGGGAAACCCTAGTACTTGTGCGGAATCACGTTGTGGCGCAGTGCCAGGTGAACCAGCGCCACAGAATTGGTGGCGCCGAGCTTGTCTTTGAGCTTCGTCACGTGGTTAGCCACTGTCTTTTGGCTTAGCTTGATCTGTTCTGCCACTTCCTGGACCGACTGTCCTTGGGCAATCAGCCGAAAGACCTCAAACTCCCGGGGAGACAGCAAACTGGTCGGATGCATCTGCGCTTGGCTTTGTGCCAACTGGTGAACCATGTCTTGGCTGACAAACCGGCGTCCAGCATGCAATTCGCGCACGGCCTGCACCAGGATATCCGGCGCGCTTTGTTTGGTGACGTAACCCCTTGCACCGGCCTGTATGGCGCGCTGCGCAAACACCGGTTCCTCGTGCATGCTGAACGCGAGCAAACTGGCTTTCGGCGCTTGGCAGCTGATGCGACGTATCAACTCAAGCCCTCCAACACCTGGCATGGACAGATCGATTACGCAGACGTCGGGTTGGTGTTGCCGGTACAGCGCATAGCCTTGTTCTGCATCCTCTGCCTCGCCTACCACCTGCATACCCTCACCATGCTCAAGAAAACGGCGGTAGCCGGCGCGAACGACTGCATGGTCGTCAATCAGCAGGATGCGGATCATGTCGAGGCCTCTGTGTCAGGCATGGGCAGAACCACTTTCAACTGTGTGCCACCTCCAGCCGGGCAGTCCAGGCTCAGTTGGCCGCCTAGGGCACTGACACGCTCCCGCATGCCCAGAACACCCAGGCCCGCGCGGCCTGTGGTGTTTTGCAGGCCGACCCCGTTATCCACGACCGTGAGCACAATGTGGCCAGTCCCCGCATATTGCGGCCCGCGCGAAATGGTGACTTGGGCCAGGCTGGCTCGCGCGTGCTTGGCGATATTGGTAAGACCTTCCTGCACGCTGCGGTACAGGGTAATGGTGCAGGCTTCGTCCAGCGCCTCAAAAGTCCCGTGGCTTTTGAACACGCAATCGATACCGTGTTGCGCTTGCCAGCCTTCTGCCAATAGTTGCAAACTAGTGACCAGGCCGAGATCGTCCAATCCAGTTGGGCGCAGGCGGCTCAGCATGCCTCGCAGCACCTGGTGCAAGTGGTCTGCTGCCTCGGAGATACGTTGGGAACTGGCATAAATTGCGGTCTGCTTATGCAGAGATTCCCGCGCAACCAGAGCGGCGTCGACCTTGATGACCACGCAGTACTGACCAAATTCATCATGCAACTCGCGTGCAATGAAGCGCCGCTCCGATTCTTGCGCCTGAATAAGCTCCTGCGCAAGCCTGCGATTTTGCGCAAGGGTGTTTAGGTTTCTTTGCTCCAACTGGCTGCGAATTTGCATATCCCGATTGAGTTCACGCCAGCGGCGCCATCCAAACCACACCAAGGCCAGGGACAAGACCAGCAAGCTTAGGGGAATTTCGTCCAGTTGCCAGTGTTCATGTTTACGGGTCCAACTGCTCAGGCGCTCAGCCAGTTCAAGCTGCATAGAAACCACAAAGAACACCGCTACGCTGCAAATGATGGCCACCAAATCGGACACCGACCGATGGCGATCGAGGCGTGGGTCTTGTGGCACAGAGGGAGGCAGCTCAAACATCTGCATTGCTGAAGTCCATGGGTTAGCTTGTCACCGTTGGAAAGGGATAGGCACTCTTGGCATTATCCGCGCCACACCATGAAGCGTCCGAGTCACATTTTTAGCTTTGGTTCTCACTTGATTGTCGATCAACGGGATACATTCGTATCAGCAAGACAAAAATCGCAGTACCCAGAAAAAGAGAACCTGCCGCTATGTCTAAGGCGACTTCGAACCCTGCCGATGCTGTTGCAGCGTGGCTAATCATGTAGCCCGCCAGTGGAGGGCCAAGAATCTGGCCCAGTCCGTACAGTGCCGTCAGCAAACCTATGGTGGAGGCGACATGCTGGGGTCGGATACGGCGCGCCTCTTGCATCGCAAAGTAAGTAATTGCCGTAAAGGGAAGGCCAACCAGAAGGCTGCCCAGAGCAAAGCCCAATAGGCTTGGCAGGATCTGGCTCATTGCAACGCCTATGGCCTGTACCAGGTAACAGACGATTAACATCCAGCGAAGATCACGAACTTGATGCATACGCGACGCAAGCAATGCACCGACGATGACTCCGCACCCCAATA
The DNA here is from genome assembly GCA_945901215.1 of Comamonas sp. lk. GTDB lineage: Bacteria > Pseudomonadota > Gammaproteobacteria > Burkholderiales > Burkholderiaceae_C > Allorhodoferax. The sequence goes on along the minus strand of CAMDKE010000072.1, from coordinate 2,911 downwards.
TGGGCCAAAAAAGATCCAGCCAAGCTGAACCAGCGAGTACTTGCCGGGCAATAACCGGCAAAAAGGTCGCCGTGATGATGTAGCCAAAACCGGCAATACCGTAGGCAAACGCCAACAAGGTCACCTCACCGCTTGAGTGCTTGCCTGCCGTATTCGTGTGGGCTAAGTGGGTGCTCACTTGTGGCAAAAGTGTGTTGCGCCCATTCAATACCGGCCAGATCAAGACAGTCAAACCCAACGCCAATATGCCGAAAGTCAACCACCCACTGGCAGATCGCCAGTCGTTGGCGACCATGACGCTTGCCGCGATTCCTGTGAGCACAATGCCGGCACCGGGGCCCATGTAAATCAACGCACCCAAGCTTGCGTGGCCTCGCAATGCCACCTGAGCCAGGCACCAGCCAGATGTGTAAACGAAAACCAAGGCACTGGCCACCCCAGCCGCAAATCGCAAATAGGGCCAGCATGCATCCCAAGTTGCTGCCATCCCAAAGGTCAGCAAGAATGTGCTGACAAGTCCAATGCGAATCACCACAGTCGGTTTAGAAAACGGCACGAACGTACAAAACAAGGCACCCACCAGATAGCCGATGTAGTTTGCACTGGCTAACCAACTGGCATCGCTCAGGGAAATAATCTGATCATGCAACATCATGGGCAGCAGCGGGGTAAACGCAAAGCGACCAATGCCCATGGCCGTGGCCAAGGCAATCAAGCCGGCCGTGATGATGCGCCGATGATTGTCCTGAGGCAGCGAGGGTTGATACATGGGGTTTTATCTGTCAGGGGCGCATCGAAACTGCGCTTGAACACCTGCCACCGGCTGATGTCCGTGGCTGAAATGCCCAAACGTGGCAGCGATCAACGGCGCCAAAGCGGATGTGTAAATCGGCGGATCGTCCTCGGCGTTTGGGGGCTTGAAGGCTGGGTCTAAGGGCAGTTTGAGTTTGGAGAGGCGGATCATGGCTGGCGAGTTCGTGGTGATCGGACAAAGGCGCATGTCGGACAAAGGCGCAATGACAGAAACGATTATCAGTCGATAATCACGTCGTAAAGCTCACTGGGCCGTCGCTGGTGCAAGGGCAGAAATGTCGCACTGGAGGGGCGTCCAGACTGCACAGGACAGCGCAGGAGCTAACGCCTCTTCACCGTGAGGTGAGGATCAGAGCAACAGATACGAGTAAGTAGGCATGCTTCGGTATGCTTGTTAGGTGAAACGTGCAAACTCTGCGCGCAGCAATACCAAGTAGGCCAACGTGAGGCGGTTTGCTGAGTTGGCGGGTAGGTAGCACCGAGCCGGGTGGTTGACCCCTAGCCCAGAGGAATGACGGTCACGTGCTGGGCAACTGGCACGCACAGAATCCGGCGTATCGACGGGCTTCACTTTTTTAATCACTTTTGCGGGGTGTGTGTGACGGAATATGCAGTGACTTTTGCGACTTGGAATTGTCTTGAATACACCAAGCAATGCATGCAAAGCCTTCTGAAGGCTGGCGTACCCCTTGAGAACATCGTGGTTGTGGACAACGGATCCACTGATGGCACCCAAGACTACTTACGCGACATCAACCCTGGACAAGTAATTTTAAATAAGGAGAACTTGTCTTGTGGCGCCGCCTGGAACCAGGGTATTTTGGCGCTGCAAAAAGAGTGGACTATTGTGATGAACAACGACATCGTGGTGACGCACGATTTTGCTATCCGATTGATTGCCTATGCGACCGAAAAAAAATTGAAATTGGTATCGCCTGCACGCATTGATGGTGTTTTGAATTACGACTTTGATGCCTTTGCGTTGGATGCGCAACAAACAATGCAAAACGCAGTCAGACCCAACTCTTCCAATGCCATTTGCATGTGCATGCACTGGTCGCTGTTCAAAGAGGTGGGGTTTTTCAGGGCGGACCCCAAGTTGCTGGGCTTTGAAGATGGTCTTTTTTACAACGAGATTCGTAAATTTAATGTTCTCCATGCCACCACAGGCGCGGTATGGATTCATCACTTTGGCCAAGTCACACAAGACCATATGAAGATGGTGCTGGGCATCAAACAAAAAGATGTGTTGGTCAAGGTCAATGACCGAAAGCTTTACCAGCAAAGCTGGATTGATCGTAAGATGACCAGGCACCGCATGAAAGCTTCACATCGCCAATGGCGACAAGCGGAAATAGACCGATTTGGCATGACCTTGCATGGCAGTCGCACTGAGCAATCTTTTCTATGGCTTTGAAATGACCAACTACATTTTGAATTGGCGTTTTGTTTTACTGATCTCGCCTGTTTTTTTTCTGGCTGTCAAGTCGTGGACCAATGCCTTGGTCATGATCACCTCTTTGATGGCCATGGTTCACTTGGTTCGTCGTCAAGCGCCAGTCAACCCACTGCCTGAACAGGCTGTTGTTGGATCAGATCGTTGGGTGATTGCTGCACTTGCCATGCCGTTGCTAGCGGTTTGCATGGGGCAGTTGCTCCGCTGGGAGATTTATCCACCTAACTTTGATGCACCGTTGCGCTTGGCATTGTGCATCCCGATTTTCATGGCCTTGCGAAGGGGATGGTTGGCAAGCAAAAACCCCAAGGAACCATCACTGACTGTGCAATGGACTCTGACGATTTTGCCTATTGCGATGTTGGTGACCTTGCCAGTTTTCCATTTTTCGACTAGCGCATTTGGTAACCAACGGGGCACATACTTTGTTGATCCGCTGACCTTTGGAAGTTACACCCTAATGTTCTCACTGCTGAGTTTGGCAGCGCTCACCCATTTTTGGAATGACATCAGCATACCGCGAAGACTGCTGAGTATGATGGGTATTGTGGTGGGCATGTACATGTCTGTCAGCACTAACAGCCGTTCAGGTTGGGTCAACTTACCCTTCTTTTTGTTGCTCTGGACCTTTATTTTGCTCAG
>CAMDKE010000071.1 GCA_945901215.1 Comamonas sp. lk | reverse complement strand
GAACACGAAGACTCACCCATGCGCGCGTGTGCGCGTGCGGGTTTTGTGAATGTGGTCAGCGTTCCTGTGCGCTTGCAAAACCGCCTGCTTGGGGAAATCGACCTGTTTTTTCGCAGTGGGGTGCAACTGAGCCCACAGGAGACCGATTTGCTCGATGCACTGGCCAGCCACCTGGCCAGTGGCTTGGAGAGCTTGCGCGCCGCGGCTCTGGAACGCGAAGCCGCCGTGGGCGAGGAACGGGCGCTATTGGCGCGTGAGCTGCACGACTCCATTGCGCAGTCCCTGTCATTTCTAAAGATTCAGGTCCAACTTCTGCGCACAGCGTCGCGCAACGCACAACCGGACCATGTGCAAAACGCCTTGGATGAGCTGGACACGGGGCTTCGGGAAAGCATCAATGACGTGCGTGAGTTGCTGCTGCACTTTCGCACCCGAACCAATACCGTGGACATTGAGGCCGCGCTGCAGGAAACCTTGCAAAAGTTTAAACACCAGACTGGTTTGCCAACGCAATTGCACGTCAGCGGCGAAGGCTTGCCGCTGCCGGCCGACGTGCAGGTTCAGGTCTTACACGTGATGCAGGAGGCGCTGTCCAATGTGCGCAAGCATTCCAAGGCCACCCGTGTCTTTTTGGAAGTATCCAAGGGCGCTGAGTGGCGTTTTGAGGTGCGTGACGATGGCTGCGGCTTTCGCGCCATGAGCCCGCAGGGCCAAACCACCCATGTCGGCATGCAAATCATGCAGGAGCGCGCCGCGCGCATCGGCGCCACCGTGCTGGTGCAGTCGGTGCTGGGGCAGGGCACCCGGGTGGTTCTGAGCTTGCCAGCGCACCCCGTATCGGGTGTCAACGGCGGGGGCATGAATCTGGACGCCCAAGCGCTTGCCGCTCTGGACCGTGCTGCCTGAACCTTAGCGCCCGACAATACAAGGCATGAACCCCATTCAATTGCTGGTCGTTGACGACCACACGCTGTTTCGACGGGGCCTGGTCTCGCTCCTGGCGCAAGACGGACGCTTCGCTATTGCTGGACAGGCCGGTGACATAGGTGAAGCCTTGCGTTGCTGTCGCACAGAACGGCCCCAGGTGATCCTGCTGGACAACCATTTGCCGGGTGTCCGAGGGGTCGATGGCATCGGGGCGCTCAAGGAAAGCTATCCGGCGGCGTGCGTTCTGATGCTGACCGTGAGCGAGAGCGAGGACGACCTGGCCGCTGCCATGCTCGCCGGGGCTGACGGGTATCTGCTCAAAACTGTGGAGACGGAGCAGTTGTGCGACTCCATTGAAAAAGTGCTCGGCGGTGAGTGTGTCGTCAGCCCGGACATGATGACGAAATTTGTAACCGCCTTTCGCGCCAAGGGCCCCGGTTGCGAGAGCTTAGTCGCCCAGCCTCCCCGCTTGCCAAGCTTGCAGGATGCCGCGTTTGAATCGCTTTCAGGCCGCGAACGCCAGATTTTGGGCCTGATTGCGCGCGGCGACAGCAACAAGCTGATTGCGCGTGAGCTAGCTATTGCGGAGGCCACCGTCAAAGTGCATGTACAGCACATCTTTCGCAAGCTGGCCCTCAGATCCAGGGTGCAGGTGGCGGTATACGCTGCTGCACGCGGAATGGTTTGAGCCAGATCAAACCTTGGCGGGTCTTTGGGCTTGCTACTACTTCAGAACTAGGGCAGCCACGGCTGCCCTAGTTCTTTTTAGCGTACGCACGCATTCCTTTGAGGGATGTTCAGCTCGGGGCGAAAACCCGACAGTCATGCCATCACAACAGGAGTGCGCATGCCTACGCAAATACTGGATTCCAAGAGAGCCTGGTCGGTGCTGATTGTCAGCACGCTGGCCTTTACGGTGTGCTTCATGGTTTGGATGATGTTTGGCGTGATCGGTATTCCGATCAAGAAGATGCTCGACCTCAACTCCACCCAGTTCGGCCTGCTCACTGCCATGCCGGTGCTGACGGGTTCACTGATTCGCGTGCCGCTGGGCATCTGGACCGACCGGTATGGTGGTCGCATAGTCATGGCCTGCCTGATGGCCGCCACCGTGCCCGCCATCTGGATGATGGGCTATGCCACAGCCTACTGGCACTTTCTCACCATCGGTCTTTTTGTTGGCTTGGCCGGTGGCTCTTTTTCGGTGGGCACGCCCTATGTGGCACGCTGGTTCCCTAAGAGTCGCCAGGGTATGGCCATGGGTGTCTACGGCGCCGGCAACTCGGGTGCGGCGGTCAATAAATTTCTAGCGCCCGTACTGTTGGTGGCCTTTGGCTGGGCTGTGGTGCCCCACGTCTACGCCGCCATCATGCTCGGAACCTTGGTGTTGTTTTGGGTGTTCAGCCATACCGACGCGAGCCACCAGGTGGCAAGCGACGTTACGTTCCTGGAGCAGCTCAAGGCCCTGAAGGACCCCAAGGTCATCAAGTACTGCCAGTACTACAGCATTGTGTTTGGCGGCTATGTGGCCATGTCCTTGTGGATGGTGCAGTATTACGTGGGCGAATTTGGTCTGGACATCCGCCTGGCCGCACTGCTGGCAGCCTGCTTCTCGCTACCCGGGGGCGTGTTGCGCGCCTTTGGCGGCATGCTGTCGGACAAATACGGTGCCCACTCCGTTACGTGGTGGGTGCTGTGGGTGAGTTGGATTTGCCTGTTTGTATTGTCCTACCCGCAGACCGACTTCACGGTGATGACGGTGACCGGTCCGGCCACGTTTCACATCGGGTTGAACGTGTATTTGTTTACCGGCCTGATGTTTGTCTTGGGTATTGCCTTTGCCTTTGGTAAGGCCAGCGTCTTCAAGTACATCAGCGACGATTACACCCACAACATCGGAGCCATCAGCGGCATCGTAGGGCTGGCTGGTGGTCTGGGCGGTTTTGTGCTGCCCATCATGTTCGGCGCGCTGATGGACATCACCGGCGTGCGCTCCAGTGCTTTCATGCTGATGTACGGCGTGGTTTGGGTTTCGCTGGTGTGGATGTACTGGACCGAGGTACGCAGTCGCCAGCTCATGGGCAGCAACGCACGCACTTTGCAGCCGCAGGCCTGACCCCCTTCTTCACAGAAAGTAGCACATGAATACGAACACAAAAAGCGCCGCCGATATCTCCGATTGGCGTCCGGAGGACGAACAATTTTGGGAAAGCACGGGCAGGAAGATAGCCTACCGCAACCTTTGGATCTCGGTGCCGGCGTTGCTCTGTGGCTTCGCGATCTGGGGCATGTGGGGCATCATCACGGTGCAGATGCTGAACCTGGGTTTTCCATTTACCCAGGCTGAGCTTTTCTCGCTCACGGCAATAGCTGGCTTGGCCGGAGCCACCATGCGCATCCCTGCTTCCTTCCTGATCCGGGTGGCTGGCGGGCGCAACACCATCTTTCTGACCACTGCCATGCTGCTGGCGCCTGCGTTGGGTACCGGTGTGGTGTTGCAACATCCGGAGTGGCCCTTGTGGAGCTTTCAGCTCATGGCGCTGTGGTCGGGGGTGGGTGGTGGCAACTTTGCTAGCTCCATGTCCAACATCAGCACGTTCTTTCCTAAACGCTTGCAGGGTACGGCACTGGGTCTGAATGCCGGTCTGGGCAACTTCGGCGTTACCACCATGCAGATCGTGATTCCGCTGGTGATGACGCTGAGCATCTTCGGCAGCCTGGGCGGCGAATCGATGGTGTTGGTGAAAGACAGTGGCTGGATTCTGGGCAAGATCGCGGCGGGAACTCCCACCTGGATCCAGAACGCCGGTTTTGCCTGGCTGTTATCGCTGATTCCCTTGTCGGTGCTGGCGTACTTTGGCATGAGCAACCTGAACACGGTCACACCCGACAGTGGCGGAACCCTCGCTGCCTTCCTCAAGATCATCTGGCTGTACACCTTGTCTTTCATCCCTGCCGGTTTGGGCCTGTATCTGTACTTGCCCGCCCCCACGGGTCTTGGCATCCTCAATATGTGGATTGCCATGCCACTGATTGTTTTCACCACACTGATGGTGATGCGTTTGGCTGCCTTTGGTGCCATGAAGGAAAACATCGCCAAACAGTTCGCTATTTTTAGCAATAAACACACCTGGTCACTCACGCTGCTGTATATCGTGACCTTTGGTTCCTTTATTGGTTTTTCGATGGCGCTGCCGCTGTCCATTACCGTGATCTTCGGAATCAGCCACGTGCCCGATGCGGCAGGCGTGATGCAGCACACGCTGAAGAACCCCCATGCCCCGTCGGCCTTGACCTATGCCTGGATCGGCCCCTTTGTCGGCGCGCTGGTGCGGCCCATAGGCGGTTGGGTGTCGGACAAGATAGGTGGATCCATCGTGACGCAAGCCATCTCGGCCGTGATGGTCTTGGCCTCTGTGGCCGTGGGCTATGTGATGTGGCTCGCCTACGCTTCGGCTACTCCTGAGCAGTATTTCATGCCCTTTATGGCGCTGTTCATCGTACTGTTTACTGCCAGCGGTATCGGCAATGGTTCCACCTTCCGAACCATCGGCGTGATCTTTGATCGCTCGCAGGCAGGCCCCGTGTTGGGTTGGACCTCGGCCATCGCCGCCTACGGTGCGTTTATCGCGCCAGTGGTGATTGGTGCCCAGATCAAGGCGGGGACACCACAAATTGCCATGTACGGTTTTGCCGTCTTTTACGCCCTGTGTCTGGTGCTGAACTGGTGGTTTTATCTGCGCGCCGACTCCGAGATCAAAAACCCCTGATCGCTCCTGCCAACCCACACAACACTTTCAAAACGGAGCAATCAATGAGCCATTTTCTGGACCGCCTGAGCCACTTTTCGGCACCAAAGGAACGTTTTTCTGATCGTCACGGCATGACCACCGCAGAGGACCGCACGTGGGAAGACGCTTACCGCGACCGCTGGGCGCACGACAAAATTGTGCGCAGCACCCACGGCGTGAACTGCACGGGCTCATGCTCGTGGAAGATCTACGTCAAGGGCGGCATCGTCACCTGGGAAACCCAACAGACCGACTATCCCCGTACGCGCCCCGACCTACCCAACCACGAGCCACGCGGTTGCGCTCGCGGGGCTTCTTATTCCTGGTATTTGTACAGCGCCAACCGCGTCAAATACCCCATGATTCGTGCCCGCCTGCTGACACAGTGGCGTGCGGCTTTGGCAGTTGCCAAAGACCCGGTGAACGCCTGGGCATCGATTGTGGAGAGCGAAACGGCACGCAGCCAGTGGGTTCAGCAGCGTGGACTGGGCGGCTTTGTGCGCAGCAGCTGGGATGAAGTCAATCAGCTGATCGCTGCAGCCAATGTCTATACGGCCAAGAAGTGGGGCCCGGACCGCGTGATCGGTTTCTCGCCCATCCCAGCCATGTCCATGGTGAGCTATGCCGCTGGTAGCCGCTACCTCTCCTTGATTGGGGGCGTGTGCATGAGCTTTTACGACTGGTATTGCGATCTGCCACCCGCTAGCCCCCAAGTCTGGGGCGAACAGACTGACGTGCCCGAATCGGCCGATTGGTACAACTCGACTTTCATCATTGCCTGGGGTTCCAACGTGCCCCAGACTCGCACGCCGGACGCCCACTTTTTTACTGAGGTGCGCTACAAGGGCGCCAAGACCGTAGCCATCACGCCCGACTACGCCGAGATCAGCAAGCTGGCCGATCTGTGGATGCACCCCAAGCAAGGCACCGACGCCGCCGTGGCCATGGCCATGGGCCACGTGATCCTGAAAGAGTTTTACTTTGATAAGCGCAGCGATTACTTTGACGGCTACGTGCGCCGGTTCACCGATATGCCCAACCTGGTGCAACTGGAAGAGCGCAAGCTGCCAGACGGCCGAACGGTGCTGGTGCCTGGCGCCTACCTGCGTGCCAGCGACTTCAATGGCAAGCTCGGCCAAAACAACAACCCCGAGTGGAAGACATTGGCCTTCGATGAGAACGACAAAATCGTGGTTCCCAACGGCTCCATTGGTTTTCGCTGGGGCGCTGAAGGGCGGGCTGATGTGGGCAAGTGGAATTTGGAGGACAAGGAAGCGCGCCACGATGGCAAGGTCAAGTTGAAGCTCAGTTTGATGGAGGACTGCGCCGCAGGTGAGCCTGCTGATTACGAGATTGGTGACGTCGGATTTCCGTATTTCGGCGGTATCGACACCCCCCACTTCAGCGCCAACAAGCAGGGCGCTGCGGTTGACGACATTCTGGTGCGCAAGGTGCCGGTGCGTCGCATCAAGCTGGGCAAGGCCGGTGAAGAGCGTATGGCGCTGATTGCGACGGTGTTTGACCTGACGGTGGCAAATTACGGCGTGGCCCGTGGCATACCTGGTGAAAACGCCGCCCTCAGTTTTGACGACGATACGCCTTACACCCCCGCCTGGCAGGAAAAGATCACCGGCGTCAAACGCGACCAGGTGATTGCCGTGGCACGCCAGTTTGCTGACAACGCCGACAAGACCCAAGGCAAGTCCATGGTCATCATCGGCGCGGCCATGAACCACTGGTACCACAGCGATATGAACTACCGCGGCATCATCAATATGCTGATGATGTGCGGCTGCATCGGCAAGAGTGGCGGCGGCTGGGCCCACTATGTGGGGCAAGAAAAACTGCGCCCGCAAACCGGCTGGACCGCACTGGCCTTCGCGCTGGACTGGGTGCGCCCGCCACGGCAGATGAACAGCACAAGCTTCTTTTACGCGCACACCGACCAGTGGCGCTACGAAAAGCTGGGTGTGGAGGAAATTCTCTCTCCCCTGGCCGACAAGAGCAAATACGGCGGCAGCCTGATCGACTACAACGTGCGCGCCGAGCGCATGGGTTGGCTGCCCAGCGCGCCGCAGTTGCAGACCAACCCCTTCCAGGTGGTCAAAGACGCCATGGCAGTGGGCGTGGACCCCAAAGACTACGTGGTGAGGTCTTTGAAAGACGGTTCTCTGAAGATGAGCTGCGAGGACCCGGACCATCCGGCCAACTGGCCGCGCAATATGTTTGTGTGGCGCTCCAACCTGCTCGGCTCCAGTGGCAAGGGCCATGAGTACTTTATGAAACACCTGCTGGGAACCACCCACGGCGTGCAGGGTGCGGATCTGGGGGCGGACGATGCCAAACCAGAAGAGGTGCAATGGCATAAGGCCGCGCCCGAAGGCAAGTTAGACCTGCTGGTTACCTTGGACTTCCGCATGAGCACTACCTGCCTGTATTCCGACATCGTGCTGCCCACGGCCACCTGGTACGAGAAAAACGACCTCAATACCAGCGACATGCATCCCTTTATCCACCCGCTGTCCACCGCGGTGGATCCGGCCTGGCAAAGCAGGAGCGACTGGGAAATCTACAAGGGATTTGCACAGGCCTACAGCAAAGTCTGCGTCGGCCATTTGGGCGTGGAAAAAGAAGTGGTGTTGACACCGTTGATGCACGACACCCCGGCTGAACTCGCCCAGCCCTTTGACGTGAAAGACTGGAAACGCGGCGAATGCGAGCTGATTCCGGGCAAGACTGCGCCGCAGATCACGGTGATCGAGCGCGACTACCCCAATACATTCAAGCGCTTTACGGCGCTGGGCCCCCTGTTGGAAAAGGCAGGCAACGGCGGCAAAGGCATTGGCTGGGATACCAAGGTCGAAGTGAAGCAGCTAGCGGAACTCAATGGCAAGGTGCATGCCGAAGGTGTGACCAAGGGGATGGCAAAGATTGAGAGCGATATCGATGCGTGTGAAGTGGTGCTGCAACTCGCCCCCGAGACCAACGGCCACGTGGCTGTGAAAGCATGGGAGGCGCTGGGCAAGATCACCGGAAGAGACCATACCCATTTAGCAATCCACCGCGAAGACGAGAAAATCCGCTTTCGCGACATCCAGGCGCAGCCGCGCAAGATTATCTCGAGCCCGACGTGGAGCGGCATAGAGAGTGAGACCGTGAGCTACAACGCCGGCTACACCAATGTGCACGAGATGATTCCTTGGCGCACCCTGACGGGTCGGCAGCACTTCTATTTGGATCATCCGTGGATGATTGCTTTCGGGGAAGGCCTTTGTACGTACCGCCCACCCGTGGACTTGAAGGCGGTGAGCGGCATCATGGAGCGCAAGCCCAACGGCAACAAGGAAATCTCCTTGAACTTCATTACGCCGCACCAGAAATGGGGCATTCACAGCACCTACACCGACAACCTGATGATGCTCACGCTCAATCGCGGTGGCCCGGTGATCTGGCTCAGTGAAGACGACGCCAAAGTAGCAGGCATTGAGGACAACGACTGGGTCGAGCTCTTCAATATCAACGGTGCCATTGCCGCCCGTGCCGTGGTCAGCCAGCGGGTGAACCCGGGCATGGTGTTGATGTACCACGCACAGGAAAAAATTATCAACACCCCCGGTGCGGAAATCACCGGAACCCGTGGCGGGATTCACAACTCGGTGACCCGCATCGTGACCAAACCCACGCACATGATCGGTGGCTACGCACAGTTCAGCTATGGCTTTAACTACTACGGAACCATCGGTACCAACCGCGACGAATTTGTGGTGGTGCGCAAGATGCGCAAGGTCGACTGGCTCGATGGCGAAGCCGCCCTCACTATCCAGTCCTAAGGAGAAAAATTGCCATGAAAATACGCGCCCAAATCGCTATGGTGCTGAACCTGGACAAGTGCATTGGCTGCCACACCTGTTCGGTCACCTGCAAAAACGTCTGGACCAGCCGCCCCGGCATGGAGTACGCCTGGTTTAACAACGTCGAAACCAAGCCCGGCATCGGTTACCCAAAGGAGTGGGAAAACCAGGACAAGTGGAACGGTGGCTGGATTCGCAAGGCCGATGGCTCTATCGAGCCCAAGCAAGGCGGCAAGTGGAAGCTGCTCATGCGCATCTTCTCCAACCCCAACATGCCGCAGATCGACGACTACTACGAGCCCTACACCTTCGACTACGAACACCTGCAGTCCGCACCCGAGGTCAAGCACGCACCCACAGCGCGTCCGCGCAGTCTGATCACGGGCAAACGGATGGAAAAAATCGTCTGGGGACCCAACTGGGAAGAAATTTTGGGTGGTGAATTCAGCAAGCGCAGCAAGGACGCCAATCTGGCGAATTTTGACCAGGTGCAAAAAGACATGGTCGGCCAGTTTGAAAACACCTTCATGATGTACCTGCCGCGCCTGTGTGAGCACTGCCTGAATCCAGCCTGCGTGGCATCCTGCCCGTCTGGATCGATCTACAAGCGCGAAGACGACGGCATTGTCTTGATCGACCAGGACAAGTGCCGCGGCTGGCGTATGTGCGTCTCTGGATGCCCGTACAAAAAGATTTACTACAACTGGAAGAGCGGCAAGGCCGAGAAGTGCATCTTTTGTTACCCGCGCATCGAAGCCGGGCAACCGACTGTTTGCTCTGAGACCTGCGTGGGCCGCATCCGCTACCTCGGTGTGGTGTTGTATGACGCAGACCGGATTGCTGAGGCGGCCAGCGTGGTCCATGAGAAGGACCTGTACCAGGCGCAACTGGACATCTTTCTCAACCCCAACGACCCCAAGGTCATCGCACAAGCCCGCTTGGATGGCATCCCCGAATCCTGGCTGGTTGGCGCACGCAACAGCCCGGTCTACAAGATGGCTGTCGACTGGAAAGTGGCCTTGCCGCTGCACCCCGAATACCGCACTTTGCCCATGGTCTGGTACGTGCCGCCGCTGTCACCCATTAACTCGGCTGCCAACGCGGGCCACATTGGCGTGAATGGTGAGATTCCAGATCTGACACAGATGCGCATTCCGGTGCAGTACCTGGCCAATCTGTTGACTGCGGGCGACACCGCGCCCGTGGTGCGCGCCTTGGAACGCATGCTGGCCATGCGCGCCTACCAGCGCAGCAAGCATGTGGACCACGAGCAAAACCTCGCTGTTTTGCAACAGGTCGGATTAACGGTGGCTCAGGTGGAGGAGATGTACCAGACCATGGCCATCGCCAACTACGAAGACCGCTTTGTGATCCCCAGTTCGCACCGCGAATACGCTGAAAACGCCTTTGACCTGCGCGGGGGCTGTGGCTTCTCGTTTGGCAATGGTTGCTCGGATGGTGCGTCCGAGGCCAGCCTGTTTGGCGGGTCCAAGCCACGCACCATTCCCATCAAGTCCTACGTTTAAGGCGAGCACACCATGAAGAACAACCGTTATTCCCTGCGTGCCCTCAGCGCTTTGATGGGCTACCCGGACACCGAACTGCGCAGCCATCTGCCCGAGCTGCTGGACGCCATCGACAAAGAAGCCGTGATCCCTGCTGCGCGCCGGGAAGAGCTGCGTGCTTTTGCAACGGAGCTTACGCGCCTGGACCCCATGGACGTGGAAGCGCGCTACGTAGAAACTTTTGACCGCGGACGTGCTACCTCGCTGCACATGTTCGAGCATATCCACGGCGACTCGCGCGAGCGGGGCCCGGCCATGGTCGATTTGGTGCAGACCTACGAAAAGTCCGGCCTGATGATGGCGCCCGAAGAATTGCCCGA
>CAMDKE010000070.1 GCA_945901215.1 Comamonas sp. lk | reverse complement strand
GGGCGTAAATGTTTAGCAGCTCTGCCGCACTGTCACGCACTTGTTCAGCGGCCTTGCGCTTGGCTTTTTCCCACTGGCCCGAGCCCAGGCGGTGCAGGGGCGCCTCGTCGGCGCTCACGCCGGTGTAGCGGCTGATCAGCTGCAGCTGGCTGACTGGTACGTAAAGAATGGCTTTATCGGCGTATTCCAGGTGCAAAAACTCTTGCAATTCGGGCTCACCCTGGGCGTTTTTGTTACCCATATCCAGATGCACCAGCCCGGTGTAGCGGCCAATCCCGTGGGCCGAGTGGACCACCGGGTCACCGATTTTGAGTTCGCTCAGGTCTTTGATCAGCGCCTCAACGTCGCTCACCTGTTCCTGCTTTTTGCGCCGGCGCGTTGTGGGGCCTGCCGCAAACAGCTCGGTCTCGGTCACCAAATCCACGCCGTGCGCCAGCCAGCGAAAGCCCACGTTCAAGGCGGCGGTGGCAATTCCCAACGGCTCATCGCTGGCCAAAAACTCGGCCAGGCTGTCAAACGCCGGGGGACGCAAGTGGCTGGCGTGCAAAAAGTCCAGCAAGCTGGTTTGGCGGCCCTGGCTCTCGGCCAGAACCAGCACGCGGTGCGCGGTATTGGCCAAATGGGACTTGAGCTGCAGCAGCGGATCTTCCACCCCGCGCACTGCCGCCACGCCGGGCATGGCGTCAAATTCGGCATAGGCGCTGACCGCGCCGGGCTCGGCCGCTACCGGGCGAATGGCGAGTTGGGCGTAGTCGCGCGCGGCAGCATAAAACTGCTCAATGCCCAAAAACAAGGTCTCGGGCGGCAGCACCGGGCGCTCGGGATCGCCTTGCACCAGGCGGTAGCGGTCTTTGGTGTCTTGCCAAAAGCGCTGGAAGGACGGCTCCAGGTCGCCATGCAGCACCACCGTGGCTTGTGTGCCCAGGTAGTCAAACACCGTGGCGGTGGCGTCAAAAAACAGCGGCAGGTAGTACTCAATGCCGGCCGTGGCCACACCGGCGCCCATGTCTTTGTAGATCCGGCTCTTGGTTGGGTCGCCTTCGAGAAGTTCGCGCCAGCGGCTGCGGAACTTGGCGCGCGCCGCCTCGTCCATCGGGAACTCGCGCCCGGGCAACAAACGCACCTCGGGCACCGGGTACAGGCTGCGCTGGCTGTCGGGATCGAAGGTGCGGATGCTGTCAATCTCGTTGTCAAATAAATCCACCCGAAACGGCACTAGCGAACCCATGGGAAACAAATCAATCAGGCCGCCGCGTACCGCGTATTCGCCGGGGCTGACCACTTGCGTCACGTGGCTGTAGCCCGCCAGCGTGAGCTGGGCTTTGAGCTTGGCCTCGTCGAGCTTTTGCTTGACCGTGAACTCAAAGGTGTAACCCGCCAAAAAGGCCGGGGGCGCGAGCCGGTACAGCGCGGTGGTGGCGGGCATGAGCACCACGTCGGCGCCTTGTTCGTGGTCGCGCTGGCTGATGCGCCATAGAGTGGCCAGGCGCTCGCTGATCAGGTCTTGGTGCGGCGAAAACGTGTCGTAGGGCAGAGTCTCCCAGTCCGGAAATACGGTGCAACGCAACTCAGGCGCAAAAAACACCATCTCGTCCATCAGGCGCTGGGCGTCGGCCGCGTCGGCGGTGATGATGGCCGTCATGCGGCCTGCGGCTTTGTCGCGCTGTCCGAGTTGGGCCAGCAGCACGGCGTCGGCAGAGCCGACCGGGCGCGGGAGCGTGAAGCGTTTTCCAGGGGGCAGGGTTGGAAGAGTGGCAAGCAGGGGCGCGGGGAGGGTCATGAAGGGCTACAAATACGAAAACCCCCGTCTGCCCCGGGAGGGGGTGTGCGGAGGTGAAAAAACAGGTACAGGTGCTGATTTTAGAATGGCCCGTACCATCTGACCGTCACACGCCGGTGTGGCCCGCCTTTTCAATGCCCCAAGCACGCTCCATTTCCAACGCTCCTCCAAGCCTCCCAGCCGGAGCCGCCCAGCCGCGCTACTTCGCGCTGGTACCTTGTGCAGGCGCGGGCAGTCGCGCGGGCACGGTGCAGCCAAAGCAGTATCAAAGTGTGGCCGGTCAGCCCATGGTGATGCACACCTTGTGGGCGCTGGCCGGGGTCGCGCGTCTGACGGAAGGCCTGGTAGTGCTCTCGCCGGGCGACGACTTTGTTTGGCCCGAGGGCGGTGCCTGGCCCGAACGCTTCACCCGCGCGTTTTGCGGCGGCCCAAGCCGGGCGCACAGCGTCTTCAACGGTCTGCGGGCCTTGCGTGAGTCCGGCGCGCGCGACCAGGACTGGGTGCTGGTGCACGACGCGGCACGCTGCCTGATCACGCCCGCACTGGTGGACGCCCTGATCGACGCCTGCACGAATGACCCGGTGGGCGGCCTGTTGGCGCTGCCCCTGCCAGACACCCTCAAGCAAGCGCAAGCGGGCCGCGTGGCCGCCACCGTGCCGCGCGATGGCAAATGGCTGGCGCAGACGCCCCAAATGTTCCGTCTGGGTACGTTGCAAGACGCGCTGGCGGCGCAAGCGGCATCGGGCTTTGCCGGCGTTACCGACGAGGCCAGCGCACTGGAAATGGCGGGTCTGCAGCCGCTGCTGGTGCCGGGCAGCGCGCACAACTTCAAAGTCACTTACCCGGCAGACTTTGCGCTGGCGCAGGCGGTGCTAAGCAGCTGAAGCTTCACGCAGCACGGCGTCGACCATCGGCGTCTTGTCAGCGCCAGAGACCGTCTTTTTGCTCAGAGATCTTCGTTCTGATTATTTTTCGTGATCTAAGTGCCCAGCGGCAGGGCGGTTTTGTACCGCACTTGTTTTAGGGCAAAACTGGAGCGTATTTTTTCCACCTGCGCTATGGGTGAGAGATGTTCCAAAATAAAGCGCTCCAGTGAGGGCATATCTGCAACGGCTACGCGAATGAGGTAATCTGATTCGCCCGTCATGAGGTAGCACTCCATGACTTCCTCGCGTGTGCAGATGCGATCTTCAAATGCTTGCAAAGCCTTGCGACTCTGTTGCTTGAGGCTGATGGAGATGAAGACGTTCAAGTGCAGGCCCAGTTGCTGTGGATCGAGCAAAGCCACATAGCTGCGGATGAGTCCTTGGGCTTCGAGTCTGCGCACCCGCGCCAGGCAGGGCGAGGGTGAGAGATGTACCCGGCGGGCCAGCTCGACATTGGAAATGCTGGAGTCCGCCTGCAAGGCGTTGAGAATCTTGCGATCGGTATTGTCTAAGTCAGGCATGCTTCTTTAGTCTCCTTCAGCAGCACAACGTGCTGTAAAACCCGTTTTTTTTCGAAAATAAAGCTACATATACCAGCCATTGGATTCTACAGTTTCGTTCACTGAACCCTACTTCTTGTGAGTGTTTTATGCCATCCCAGATTGAACAGAACGACGACGCCTGCCCCATCGACAGCGACCCCCTGGAGACGCAAGAATGGCGCGATGCGCTGCAATCGCTGCTCCAGTCCGCCGGACCGGAGCGTGCGCGTGAAGTGCTGAACATGCTCAGTGAAATGGGGCGTGACCCCGCCATTGCCTGGAAGCCTTCGCTCAAGACGCCGTATGTCAACACCATCGCCGTAGACCAGCAGCCTGTCTTTCCGGGCGATCTTGCCCTAGAAGAGCGCCTGGCCTCGCTCATGCGCTGGAACGCCCTGGCCATGGTGGTACGTGCCAACCAGGCCTATGGCGAGTTGGGTGGCCACATTGCCAGCTATGCGAGTGCCGCCGATTTGTTTGAGGTGGGCTTCAACCATTTCTTCCATGCCCGCAGCGAAGGAAATGGCAAAACCAATTTGGGCGACCTGGTCTTTTTCCAGCCGCACAGCGCGCCCGGCGTGTATGCGCGCGCCTATTTGGAGGGGCGCCTCTCGGAAGCTGACCTCGCACTTTATCGCCAGGAGTTGACGTCGCCCCTTCAGCTCACCGGAGAAGGTGCACAGGGATTGTGCAGCTACCCGCATCCCTACCTGATGCCCGACTTCTGGCAGTTCCCGACCGGCTCCATGGGCATCGGCCCGATTAGCTCAATCTACCACGCGCGCTTCATGCACTACCTCACGGACCGCAAGTTGCTGGACTGCACCGAGCGCAAGGTGTGGGGCGTGTTTGGTGACGGTGAGATGGACGAGCCCGAGAGCATGAGTGCGCTCACCCTGGCCGCCCGTGAGGGCCTGGACAACTTGGTATGGGTGGTGAACTGCAATTTGCAGCGCCTGGACGGACCGGTGCGCGGCAATGGCCGCATCATCGACGAACTGGAGCAGCTCTTCGCCGGCGCCGGTTGGAATGTGATCAAGCTGGTCTGGGGTAGTGACTGGGACGGACTGTTTGCGCGTGACAGCCATGGTGCTTTGAAGAAAGCCTTTGCAAACACCGTGGACGGACAAATGCAGACCTTTGCTGCGAAGGATGGCCGCTTTAACCGCGATTCATTCTTTGGGCAAAACCCCGAATTGGCGGCCCTGGCACAAGGTATGACGGACGAACAGATTGACCAGCTCAAGCGCGGCGGCCATGACCTGGTGAAAATCTATACCGCCTATGCCGCAGCCCTCAAGCACCAGGGCCAGCCCACGGTCATTCTGGCCCATACCAAAAAGGGCTACGGGATGGGCAGCGCCGGTCAGGGCAAGATGACTACGCACAGCCACAAGAAGTTTGACGAAACCGATTTGATTGCCTTTCGCGACCGCTTTCAGTTGCCTTTGACCGACGCCCAGGTGACCGCAATCGATTTCTATCGGCCACCAGCTGACAGTGCTGAGATGGTCTACATGCATGAGAAGCGCAAGGCTTTGGGCGGTTTTTTGCCCAAGCGCTACACGCAGTGCGAACCTGTTCCCGTACCGGCACTGTCTTCCTATGGGCAATTTGCCTTGCAGGCCGAAGGCAAGGAGATGAGCACCACCATGGCATTTGTGCGCTTGCTGGGGAACTTGCTAAAGGACCCGGTATTGGGGCAACGCATTGTTCCCATCGTGGCCGATGAAGCGCGCACTTTTGGTATGGCCAATTTGTTCAAGCAGGTAGGCATATATTCGAGCGTCGGTCAGCGCTATGCGCCGGAAGACATTGGCTCGGTGCTGAGCTACCGCGAGGCCAAGGACGGGCAGATTCTGGAAGAGGGCATTTCGGAGGCCGGCGCCATGTCCAGTTGGACCGCGGCCAGTACCAGTTACAGCGTGCACGGCATGGCTATGTTGCCCTTCTACATCTATTACTCCATGTTCGGTTTTCAGCGCGTGGGCGACCAGATCTGGGCGGCAGCAGACCAGCGAGCCCGTGGTTTCCTGATTGGCGCCACCTCGGGCCGCACGACACTGGGTGGCGAAGGCTTGCAGCACCAGGACGGCACCAGCCATGTCATGGCCGCCACCATTCCCAACTGCAAGGCTTATGACCCGGCCTTCGCCGGCGAGCTTGCAGTGATTGTGGACCGTGGCATGCGCGAGATGATGCAAGAGCAGCAAGACGTTTTCTACTACATCACCGCCATGAATGAGAACTATGCCCAACCCAACCTTCCGCAAGAGGCGGTGGAAGGCGTGATCAAGGGCGGCTACCGCTTTGCCAGCTACCGCGGCGGGCCCACGGCTGCCGCCGTGGCGCAGGAGACCGCCGAGGTGACCCTTATGGGCTCGGGTGCGATTCTGACCGAGGTGATAAAGGCCGCACAGCAGCTTGCCATGGACGGTATTTCCTCGACCGTGTTCAGCGTGACCAGCTGGAGTCAGTTGGCCCGCGAAGGCCAGGCGTGCATCGGTGGTCTAGACGCTTCGATACAAGCCACTCCCTACATAGCCCTGCTGCTGCAAGAAAGTGCGGGCCCCATCATCGCGGCCACGGACTATGTGCGTGCCGTGCCGGAGTCGGTGCGTGCCTATGTGCCGCAAAACCGCAGCTACACCAGCCTGGGTACGGACGGTTTTGGGCGCAGTGACACCCGTGCCGCCCTGCGCTCCTTCTTCGGTGTCAACGCAGCCAGCATCGCCGCCGCGGCACATAAAAGTTTGCGCGCCGCACGCGCCTGAGCGCCGTCCCAGCCTTTCTTTCCAGTTTCACTATGAATCCGCCCGGGTAAAGCCAGCCAAGGCCATTGCGTTACGGCTCAGGCCCTGTACCCGATTGCCCTGGCGACAAGCAAAAAAGGAGATTGGCAAAGCTGCTGATGGGTAAACTTATCTAAAGTGCGCAATACCAAAGCGACTGCCCGCCCTGGGTCAGCATTGAATTGGCTGGGTGATTCAATATTCGATCAGCGGGAACACCGAAGCAATATTCCGAAAGGCCCCAATCTATGACAAACATCCGCATTGGCGAGGGCTGGGACATTCACGCGCTGGTGGACGACCGCAAACTCATATTGGGTGGAGTCGAAATCTCCCACACCAAGGGTTTGCTGGGCCATTCGGATGCCGACGCATTGCTGCACGCCATCACCGACGCGCTGTTTGGCGCTGCCGCCATGGGCGATATTGGCACGCACTTTCCGGACACGGACGAGGCGTTCAAGGGTGCCGATTCGGCCGTTTTGCTGCAAGAGGCGGCGCGCCGGGTGAGGGCCCAAGGGTTTGAGATTGGCAACGTGGACACTACCGTGGTCGCGCAGGCGCCCAAACTGGCGCCATATATTGGCGCCATGCGGGCAAGCATCGCTCAGGCGCTGTCGGTAGGTTTGGACCAGGTCAATGTAAAAGCCAAGACCGCCGAAAAAATGGGCCCGGTGGGCCAGGGGTTGGCGATCGAGGCGCGGGCCGTGGTTTTGTTGACCCGCTAACCCACTAAACCGCTAACCCGCTGATGCGATGGGGCCTTGGTCCTTACTGTGCGGCCCAGCCCCCGTCCATGTTCCAGGCCACGCCGCGTACATTGTTTCCGGCTACCGAGCACAAAAAGACGGCTAAGGCACCCAGTTCTTCGGGTGTGGTGAATTGCAGCGAGGGCTCTTTTTCGCTCAGTAGCAAGGCGGTGGCCTCGGAATTGGACACGCCCAAAGCGGCAGCTTTGGCGTCCACCTGCTTTTGAACCAAGGGGGTGAGCACCCAGCCCGGGCAAATGGCGTTGCAGGTGACGCCGGTGGTAGCGTTTTCCAGCGCGGTGACCTTGGTCAGGCCAACCAGGCCATGCTTGGCCGCCACATAGGCGGATTTTTCAGCCGAACCCACCAGTCCGTGCACCGAGGCCACGTTCAAAATGCGCCCCCAGTTGCGTGAGAGCATGCCCGGCAGCGCAAAGCGGCTGGCATGAAAGGCGCTGCTGAGGTTGATGGCGATGATGGCGTCCCAACGCTCAGGCGGAAAGTTTTCTATGCGCGCCACGTGTTGAATGCCTGCGTTGTTCACCAGTATGTCGACTGCGCCAAAAGTGGCCTCGGCGTGGCGCACCATGGCTTCAATTTCTGTGGGCTTGCTCATGTCCGCGCCGTGGTAGCCGACGCCGACACCGAGGGCCTTGATTTCAGCCATAGGGCCGTCCACATCGCCAAAGCCGTTCATCACAATATTGGCGCCCTGGGCGGCCAAGGCTTTGGCCAGGCCCAGGCCAATGCCGCTCGTGGAGCCGGTAACGAGGGCGGTTTTACCTTTTAGCATGCTGTTTTTCTCCAAATACGCGAGTTTGATTCCATTAGGATGCTTGCATTATCAATCTGTAGTCCCACGCCAAGCTTTCGCCATGAATACTCCTCGACTTGAGTTCGTCCACTGCACGGCGCCCGGTCCCCACCGCATGGGCTATTGGGAGTGGGGCGATCCAGCGGCTGCGCATACCGTGCTGTGCGTGCATGGCTTGACCCGCCAGGGGCGTGACTTTGACGTCTTGGCGCAGGCCCTGGTGGAGCGCGCTGGTGGGCAGGTACGGGTGCTGTGCCCGGATGTGGTGGGCCGGGGAAAAAGCGACTTTTTGGCCGACCCCCAGGGCTACCAATTGCCCACTTATGTGGCGGACATGTTGGAGCTGCTGGTGCGCACCAAGCCCCAAACATTGGACTGGGTGGGTACCAGCATGGGTGGCCTCATTGGCATGCTTTTGTGTGCCTACGCGCCCACGGTGGGAGCCACAGTGCGGCGACTGGTTCTCAACGACGTGGGGCCGGTGATCGAATGGGCGGCGCTGCAACGCATCGGACAGTACCTGGGCAAGAGTGGTACTTTCGCATCGGTTCAACAAGCTGCTGACGCCATGTGGGCTATTTCTAGCAGCTTTGGGCCGCATACGCCGGCGCAATGGCTGGCACTGACACAGCCGATGCTCAAGCCGGTGTGCACAGCGCAGGGGGAAACCGCCTACGCGTTGCACTACGACCCGGCGATTGCCCAGGCCTTTGGCGCAACGACGCCCGAACAGGCGCAGCAGGGCGAGGCCTTGCTGTGGCAGGCGTATGACGCCATTGCAGCGCGCACTTTGTTGCTGCGTGGTGCGGAGTCAGATTTGCTCTCTACGGCCACGGCGCTGCAAATGACTCAGCGCGGCCCGCGGGCGCGGTTGCTGGAGTTTGCCCACGTAGGGCACGCGCCGACTTTGGTCGACGCCCGGCAGACCCAGGCAGTGGCCGATTTTTTACTGGCCGCTTCGTAGGCTCCCCGTTCCCCTGACAGTGGCCACCGAGCCCAACGCGCCGTGAAACGAACCGACCATGAACCCCTTGCAGGGACAGCGCCTTTGCTGGCAGCCATGGCCGACGCTGCGCCAGCCCAGGCCGACGCTTTGATTCGTGCGCGCGCGTTTGCCGAGCCCCTGTTAGCCAGCGCGGTGCTCGATACGGGAGAAAACGTGCTTGCGCATGCGGACGCTGTGGCTGCTATTTTGCAGTCGGTAGGCGGATCGGAGGCAATGCAGGCGGCCAGCTACTTGGTCTATGCCTGCGAACACCTGAACAAGCCCTACGAGCTGATTGCAAAGGCCTTTGGTGAGAGTTTTGCCGACCTGGCCCTTGAAACCACCAAACTGGTGCGCCTGCAGCGCATGGCGCGCATTGCCCAAAATGCCGCCAGCCGCAGCGCGCATGCAGCGCCCATGGCCCAGACCGCCGCAGCGCAGACGGAGAACGTACGCAAAATGCTGCTGGCCTTTTCACGCGATTTGCGGGTGGTGATGCTGCGCCTGGCCTCGCGCTTGCAAACCCTGCGCCATTTCGCCGCCAGCAAGTTGCCCATGCCACCAGGATTGGCCAGCGAATCGCTGCAGGTGTTTGCGCCACTGGCCAACCGCCTGGGCATATGGGAGGTCAAGTGGGAGCTGGAAGACCTGGCTTTTCGGTTTTTGGAGCCGCAGACCTACCGCCAGGTGGCGCAATGGCTTGACCAAAAACGCACCGAGCGAGAACTTTCTGTGCAGGCACTGCGTCACCAACTCGAGGTTGACTTACAGACCCAAGGCATTGGCGCCCAGGTGCAGGGCCGCCCCAAGCACATCTACAGCATTGTTAAAAAAATGCTCGGCAAGTCGCTGGGCTTTGACCAGGTGTTTGACATTCGTGGTTTGCGGGTGATCGTTCCCAATGTGCCGGACTGCTACGCCACACTGAGCTGGGTACACAGCCATTTCACACCGATCACATCCGAGTTTGACGACTACATCGCCAAGCCCAAAGGCAATGGTTACCAGTCCCTGCACACGGTGGTGCGTGACGGCGAGGGTCAGCCCATCGAGGTGCAAATTCGCACGCAGGCCATGCACCAGCATTCCGAACATGGCGTGGCAGCCCACTGGGCTTACAAGGAAGCCGGCGCCAAGGGCTACGCTGGAGTCCACGCACGTGGTGCCTACGAGGCCAAAATTGCCGTGCTGCGCCAGCTGCTGGCCTGGGAGCGGGACTTGAGTGCCAGAACGCCTAGTCCGGGGCTACAAGCCCAGAATGCAGCCCTGGACGACCGGATCTATGTGCTCACGCCCGATGCTGCCATTGTGGAGTTGCCCCAGGGCGCCACGGCCGTCGACTTCGCCTACAGCGTGCACACCACGCTGGGACACCGTTGTAGGGGCGCCCGCGTAGACGGCGCCTTGGTGCCTTTGAATACGGTGCTGAAAAATGGCCAGACGGTGGAAGTGAGCACCGTGAAAGAGGGGGGGCCATCCCGTGACTGGCTCAACCCGGAGCTGGGCTTTTTGGTCAGCCACCGCGCGCGCGCAAAAGTACGCGCTTATTTCAATGCATTGGCCTTGGGGGAAACCGTGGCCAAGGGCCGCGAAGCAGTCGAAAAGCTCTTGCAGCGCGAGGGGAAAACTGCCCTCAAGCTCGACGACTTGGCAACCCAACTGGGCTTTAACGCCGCCGAGGACCTGTTTGAGGTAGTGGGTAAAGATGAATTTTCCTTGCGCACCATCGAAGCCTTGCTGCGCCCGCCCGAACCCGTCGCGAGCGACGAAGGCGTGCACCTCAAGAAGCCGCGCCAAAGCAGTGGCTCAGGCAAAGGCGGCGTGTTGGTGGTGGGCGTGGATTCGCTTATGACCCAGTTGGCCAAGTGCTGCAAGC
>CAMDKE010000069.1 GCA_945901215.1 Comamonas sp. lk | reverse complement strand
ACAAGCTCCGCCGTCCGCCGTTCCCTCAAAAATGTGGCACGGCGACACCGACCCCGAAGTGCACTGGCACGGCGCGCGAAGCCTGGCACAGCAGCTCGGCGGGATAGAGCTACAAATCGTACCCGGCGCAGGCCACCACCTGCTGCTGTGCCATTGGCAGACCGTTTTTGAGGGCCTCAAAGCCATGCGAAGCCATGCGGTAAAGGAGCGTATGGCGTCTCTGGCTTAGCGCCATGGGTAAAGCAGCCAGACCGCGCCGGTTGGGCGCGCTTACTTACTTAGCCGCAGCACCGACGTCTGCCGCGTCCAAACGGTCAAGCACCGCCAGCGCCTGTTGCACATTACCTGTTGCCGCGACCGCGCGAAAGTGGTTTTCGGTGTCCCAGGCCGACAGGGCGTGCGCGCTGAGTTGCTCAACCAGCTTGTTCATGCTCAAGCCCCGGCTTTGTGCCAGTGATTTCAGGCGCTGCGCCGTGTCGTCGGGCAGCCGTATGGTCAAGGTGCTCATTTCCATTCCTCTAAACATTGCACGGGGGTCATGACCCGCAATTTTCCTAAAGCCAAGTCACCAACGCGCAAGTCTCGCAAGTTGTGGATCACGATGGCTTGTGCGCCACCTGCCAGCGCCAGCTCAATCAAATGGTTGTCGCCCTCATCCGGCAGATTGGGCCGCCAGCCGTAATAAACAGTGACCCATCGCGCCTGCCGGGCCAGCGCCGCCAGGACTTGGCGCCGCTCTTCTGCCGTAGTGGCGTCGCCCCAAACGGGGCGACCTAGCAGAGCCTGGTACTCCATCCACAGAGCGTTGCCAAACAGCGGCTGCAACTTGCCCTCTAAAGCGTGGCGCAACACCATGCGCGATGCCTCACCACCAAAACGCAGGTCCGCCACAAATACATGGGTGTCGATCACGGTAAATCTCACAATGACAGCATAGGTGCCATCACAAATTTTTGCGACGCACTAAAACCCTTTGCACTCATTTAGGCCATAGCACCCACATCTGCAGCGGCTGCTTAAGCCGCCCGGCCAATTCGCCCGCCTGCGCGCCCCAGCCGACAAAGTAGTCGGCGCGCACCGCGCCGGTGATGGCGCTGCCGGTGTCTTGGGCGATGACTAGCTTTTGCAACTGGGTTTGGGGGCCGCTAGAGGCCAGCCACACCGGAGTGCCGTAGGGCATGCTGCCGGGGTCGATGGCAATCGAGCGCCCGGCGGTCAGCGCCACGCCCTGGGCGCCGCGCGGGCCAAAGTTGGCACCGAGCTCGCTGAGCGGCTCTTCGCGGAAGAACACCATGCGCGGGTTGCTCCACAGCATCTCTTGTTGGCGCTGCGGGTTTTGCGCCAACCAGACTTTGATGCCGGGCCAGGAGGCGTCTTTAACCAGGCCTTGGTCGAGCAGCCACTTGCCCACGCTTTTATAGGGCTGCTCATTGGTGCCGGCAAATGCCAGGCGCGAATTGCGGCGGCTGCCGTCGGCCTGCGCCACGCGAATGCGCCCGGAGCCCTGGATTTGCAAGATGAGCGCGTCCACTGGGTCGGCGACGTAGGCCACGGCACGGCCTTTGAGCGCGGCCTGGGCCTCGGGCAGGGTGTCCATTTCCTGGCGCGTGTACCAGGGTTTGCGGTTGGCCAAGCCCGCCGGGGGCGCATACAAGGGGACGGAGTAGGCGGCGCTGGGCGTGCGGCTGGCGTCCACCAGCGGCTCAAAGTAGGCAGTCAGCAGGCCGCGCGACTCACCCTGCAAGGACTCGACCCGGTAGGGCTGCATGCGGCTCTTGAGCCAGTCTTGCTGCTCTTGGGCGCTGGCAATGCTCAGGGCGCGCACCTGTGGGCACACGGCGGCCAGGGGCGCCGCCATGCTAGCAGCGCGTTCGCAGCTTTTGAGCCAGGCGTTCCAAGCCTCGGAAAGCTTGTCTTGCTCCAAGCCCGCCAGTTCGCGCCAGGCCACGGGCACCCAGCGGCTGCGCGCGCGGGTAATGACAGCACCGGTAATTGCTGGCGCTGGCGCTGACTCGGACTGTGCCGGCGGCACAGGCGCGACCACAGGCGCCACCGCGCTAGGCGCAGGCGTTTCAATGGGCGCCATGGGCGCGCTGGAGCATGCGGCCAGTATTCCTAAAATAAGCGATGCACTGCCCAACCAACCCAACCACCCCAAGCGCCTCATGACACTGATATTGCTAGAAGCCCTGGGTGCGGGATTAATTTTTGTAGCCATTGTTTGGTGGACCATGTTTGCGGGCCGAAAGAACGGCGAGCTTCCCGCCTCCGATGCCAAAGACGATGAGGTCCCACCCAAGGATTGAAGCGCCATCACAGCAAACGGTGCTGCAAAGCGGGCAGCTGGCTGCGGCATTGGGTTAACTGCGTCGCGTCGAGCTCGGCAATCACCACACCAGGCTCTTGCGCCTGCTGGGCCAGCACCGTGCCCCAGGGGTCAACCAGCATGGACTGGCCCCAGGTGCGCCGCCCGCTGGGGTGCGTGCCGCCTTGCGCAGCTGCGGCTACAAAGCTCAGGTTTTCGATGGCGCGGGCGCGCAGTAGCACCTCCCAGTGCGCCTGACCGGTGGTGTGGGTAAAGGCGCTGGGCACCAGCAACAAGTCTGCGCCGCGCGCGGCGTAGCTGCGGTACAGCTCCGGGAAGCGCAGGTCATAGCACACGCTCATGCCCACCTGCCAAGTGTGGCCGTCGCGCGAGGCCAGGGCAAACTGGCTGGGCGAGGCACCGGCTTGCAGCACGCGCGACTCGTCATAGGCCTCGCGGCCATTGTCGTAACGAAACAGGTGCATCTTGTCGTAGCGCGCCACGCACGCGCCCTGCGGGTCAAAGGCCAGGCTGGTGTTGAAGACGCGCTGCACTTCGCCCGCTGTCGCCGCCGGGGCTGGCGCAGACGGTGTCAAGGGCAGCGTGCCAGCCACGATCCACAGGCCAAGCTTGCGCGCCTGGCTGGCAATGAAGTCTTGAATAGGCCCTGCGCCCAAGGGCTCTTGAATCGCCAGTTTGTCGCTGTCGCGCGCGCCGATCAGGCAAAAGTACTCGGGCAGCACCGCCAGCTCGGCGCCCTGGGCGCTGGCCTGGGCCAACAGCGCGCCGGCTTGCGACAGGTTGTGGTCCAAGGCGCTGGTAGACACCATTTGCAAGGCGGCGACTTTCATGGCGGCTACTCCGTTTTGGCTGGGGCAGGCTTGGCCGGCGCCAGGGGGTTGTAGCCGCGCTCCACTTTGGTTACGCGGGGTTCTAGCCATGTACCGTCGATATAGAGCTCTTGCGTGCTGGCGGCGATCAGGGGCTGGCGTAGCACCAGCTGGGCCAAGAAGGAATACACGCCTACCAGCGGGTTGATAGTGAGGGTGATGAGCGAGGCGCTACCGGCGTTGATCTCTGGCACCACCACCACTTTGATGCTTTGGGTCTCTTTGGCGATGTCGGTGCTGCCCTCCATCAAAACAGCGGCCGCCACGCCCTTCATTTGCAGGTTGTTGGTGCGCGCAATGCCTTGCGCAATGGTGACGTCGCCACGCACAAAGTCAAAGGCAAAGCCTTCGGCAAAAACGTCCCTGAAGTCCAGCAGCAAGCGCCGGGGCAAAGACTGCAAACTCAGCACACCCAAGAGTTTGGCGATGCCGGGGTCGGCTTTGAGAAACTGGCCGTTCTCGAGGCTGACGCTAAAGCTGCCGCCCATGCTGGGGTAGTCCAGCGTAATGGGCGAGCCCTGCCAGCCGACCTGGCCCTCGATCTTGCCCTTGCCCTTGCGGATCACGTCTTTCATGCCAAACCGGCTGAGCAGGTCACCGGAGTCGACAATATCGAGCTTGAAGTCCAGGCTGGTACGGCGCCGGTCTTTGGCCGCCGCCCCTTTGGCAGCGGGTTCGGCAGTGGTTGACCCCGCAGTGGGCTGCAGGCGCCAGGAGCCAGACGCGTTGAGCACCGCCTCAGGCGTGCTCAGGTTAAAGCGCTTGAGCAGCCACTCGCGCTGGGGGTCACGGGCTAGCACCGTGGTTTGGTTGATGGCCTCGACTTCCAGGCGGCCGAGTTTTTTGCCCAGTAACTCAAAGTCCTCCACCACCACGTCGAGCGCCGGGATGCTTGCGGGCTGCTCGTCGAGCAGGCTATCGACGTCCTGTGCCGTGTTGGCGCCAATGGTCAAGCGCGACAGCCGGGCATACAAACGCCCGGTAGATGCCTTGTCCACATTCAAGGCCGGGGCGCTGGGCTGACGGTACTCCACCAGCCCGCTGAATTCGGTGGCGTCGACTTGGTTGCGCCACACCCCGCCGCTGCGCGTTCCGCTGAGGCTGACGTTGTGCAAAGTGCGGCTACCCCATCCGATTTCGCGCGCGCGCAGCGAAACCGCGCTGGGCAAATAGTCCTGCCCCAAATTGAACTTGGGTGCCTCTGCGCCAGCAGCAGGTGCGGCATTGGGGTACGTGCCGTCAAACACCTGCGTCCAATCGTCCACGTCCAGCACGTCGGCCACCACGCGCAGTGCAAGGCCCTTGACTGGCAGGGCCGGGGGCTCGGGGCTTGCAAGCCCCACGGTGATGGCGCCACGCAGCAGGCGCGCCGTATCGCCCGTGCTGTCTTGCACCAGCGCCAGGCTAGCGACGTTGCCCAGGCTGGCCTGCCACTGCTCCTGACCCTTGGTGGCGGCGCCGTTGGGGCCGCGAACCGTGCCCAATGCCAGGCGCAATGGCAGGGCTGAAGCCGACTCTTTGGTAAACGGCGCGGGCAGGTTCAGTGCCATGCCCACCAAATTCGATGTCACCACCAAGTCGGGCGCGCCCTCACGTAACAACAGATTGACCTGGTACGCAGCTGACCCGCTGGCGTAATGCGCCAGACCCGCCAGCGAGCCCCACTCGGCGGCTTGGCGCAGCCCGTCAGCGCTGGCAACGCCTTGCAGGCGAAGCATGCCCGGCGATGCTTTGGCCACGGCTGCACCATTGGCGACGTTGGCCGGTGGCGACGCAGCCGCGCTCGAGCCCAAGCCGCCGAGGCTGCCGTCCACGCGCACATCACCCCCTAAGGCACGGCCCACCACGCCGTTGACCGTGACGCCGCTCTCGGTAAAGCCAATCTGGCCGCGCGCGCGCAGCACCCTGGGCGTTGCCGGTAAGACCTGAAGGTCATTGCCCAGCAGGTTGACCGAACCCGCTACGGCTATGCGGTCGGTGTCGGCCAGGGAGAAGTCGAGTTTGACGCGGTAATCGGCCACACCGTTGGCCACCACCCGGCCCAAGGCGTGGTCCGTGACGTCACCGACTGCCGAGTTGTTGACCACGGTCAGGGCATCGGCCAAGGGGCCGCGCCCCTGGGCGCTGACGCTAACGGTGGGGCTGTTGTACAGATTACTTATCGCTGCGTCTGCGCGCAGCACCGGCACACTACCCCAAAGCCCGCGCATGCCATTAAGAGACATCGCCGTATGGTCAATAACAAATTCACCGGCGAGCTGCGTTAGCACGGGCCAGGGTTGGCGGCCTTTGGGCAGCATGCTGGGCGGCACATAGGCGTATTGCCCGTTGGCCACGGTGGCAGATATCCGAAACTCGCCCTGCTTGGCCTGCGCGAAAGGGAAATACTGCAAATCTCCTTTGAGTTTGACCTTGCCCGCCGTGGCCGTGCCTGCGCGCACCGCTTCGCGCAGGTAGTCGCGCACTTCTTTGTTTACGGCTTGGGGCAGGTAGCGGTACACGCGCGCTACATCGGCGCGCGATAGCGTGGCTTGCAGGTCCACCACGCCCGGCCCTTGGGTCAGCGCGCCTGCGGCATCGGTGTTGCTCCATTGAACCTGGCCCTGGCCCTCAAAGTCGGCATTGGCCATGCGCAGGTCCGA
The DNA here is from genome assembly GCA_945901215.1 of Comamonas sp. lk. Lineage (GTDB taxonomy): Bacteria > Pseudomonadota > Gammaproteobacteria > Burkholderiales > Burkholderiaceae_C > Allorhodoferax. The sequence goes on along the minus strand of CAMDKE010000069.1, from coordinate 4,646 downwards.
GGCCGTAAGCACCAGGTGCTGCCCGTTTTTTTTCCACCGCAGCTCGCCAGATAGGTGCGCCAGGGGCAGCACCGGCTCAACCCAGTGCGAGCCCAAGTCCAAAGCGCCATGTGCCATGGCCAGGTGGGCTTTGCCCGCGAGCTCGGTGAAATCAAAATCCACATCCACGCCACGCCAACCCGGCGTACCGCTGGCCTGCGCGGCTAGACCTGATTGCGTGACGCGGCCTTTGGCCGCAAACACGCTGGGCGATTGCACCGGCCCTTTCCAGCTTGCTTGCAGGGTTTGCACCACGCCCACCGGTTTAAAAGACTCCAGCGCCGTGCGCCACGATGGCTCCAGGGGCAAGCGCTGGGCCAGTTGGCTCAGGGCTGCCAGGTCCAGGCGATCGGCGACCAGTTCGCCGCGTTCGCCCGATGCAGTGGGGCCCGCCGCAGTGGGGGCGGCGGCACCCCACAAGGACAGGCGGGCATTACCGCCGGGCCAGTGCATGCCGTCCGATGTCATGAACTGCAGGCCCTGGGTGGTGTATTCATGCCCGCCCTCGATGGCGCGTGCCGCCAGGCGGCCCGATGCACGGGACAAGACCACCGGTTGGCCCGCGCTGACAGGGGTCAGATGTACATCGGTGAGCAGCACGTCAGCAGTGGCACCGGTGACAGTCGCTGCTTGGACATCTACCCAGGCGCGCAGGCTGCCGCGCCCCTGGTTGAGCGCAAGCCCGACGTCCACATAGGTTCGCAACTGGCCCAAATCCACCCCCTCCAATGCGGTGTACAACTGCCCGGACCAGTCTTGCCAGCGCCCGGGGTGGGTGGTCAACAGGGGTTGCTTGAACACGCCTTGCAGGTTTAGCTCGCCGCCCCAATGCGCCGGCGGTCGGGCATTGATACGCAGCGCGTGGCCCAGGTGCCGGTTGCGCAGCACCAGGTCCACATCGGTAAGTTCCAATACCGGTGCATCGCGCAGGGCGTCGCTCCAGCGCACGGTGCCGTGGCGAATGGCAAATTCGGGTTGGCTCACCAACCAGTCGGCCAGGCCTCCATCGACCACGTCGGCGGAGGGTATTTCAAAGCCGGCAATCCACAGCGTGCCATTTGCGGCCCGGTGCACGTCAAGTACCGGCCGGTCGATGTACAACTGCTCCAGGCCCCCGGCGGCCAAAGAGCGCGGGGACAGGGCTGCGATCACCGAAGGCAAGGTCAAGGCACTGCGGCCCTGGGTATCGAAAATTTGCACATCTTGCAATGCCACCGACGGTATCAAGCCGTTGGAATGCGCCTCGATGCTGCCGATGCGAACTTCCACCCCCAAACGCTGGGTGGCCTGCTGCTCCAGCCACGGGCGCAGGTCATCGATTCGGGGCACAATGACAAAGTGCAGCGCCGCCCAAACCAGGACCACCACCAGCCACCCCATGGCAACCAAGCGCAGCGACCATTTTGCAAGCGCTGCGCCGAGCAAAAGTGCGCGCGTTGGAGAGGGGGAGGCTTCGGTCATCGGTATGTTGTTACTAGCCCAGAATTATGACCGGCCAGCACGCACCCCCAGCGTCTGATTATTCGCGCTTTGCGCAGCGCATACGCCGCCGCTACGGGCCCGAGCTGCAGCGGCTTGCACCCGGCGTACCGCTGCGAGGCGCACAAGACCAGGTATTGGCCACCTTGCGCGCGCAAGGCCACAGTCTGGGTGACGCCTTGCGCATGACGCGCCAGTGGGTGCTCGAGCGCTTGCTGCGGCTGGACTGCGAGCAGGCGCTGGACTTGCAGCAAGTCACCCAGGCCATGACCGATTGGGCCGAATGCGCCTTGTGCGCTGCCTACGACCACGCTAGTTCAGAGCTGCAAATCATCCACGGCGCACCGCGCTCGCCTGGCGGGGCGCTGAGCCAGTTGTGCATCGTCGGTATGGGAAAACTCGGCGCGCGCGAGCTCAATGTCTCCAGCGACATCGATCTGATCTACATCTACGAACACGACGGTGAGACCGATGGAAGCGACCAAGGGCGCGGGCGCATCTCCAACCAGGAGTATTTCGGCAAACTGGTGCGCGCCTTGTACGCCTTGATCGGCGAGGCCACCGAACACGGCTTTGTTTTTCGGGTCGACCTGGCGCTGCGTCCCAACGGCAACTCGGGCCCACCGGCGTTGTCCTTGGGCGCATTAGAAGAGTATTTGCAAACCCAGGGGCGCGAGTGGGAGCGTTTTGCCTGGCTCAAGAGCCGCGTCGTGGCGCCCCAAAGCAGCGTGGGCTGCGCCTTTGCGCTGCAACTGCGCGCGGCCATTACGCCCTTTGTGTTTCGCCGCTACCTGGACTACAACGTATTCGACGCACTGCGCGTGCTGCACCGCCAGATCCGCGACCACGCGGCCAAGCGCAGCGCCGGACACCCCGAGCGCAGCAAAGACGTCAAGCTCTCGCGCGGTGGCATCCGCGAGATTGAATTTACCGTGCAGCTTTTGCAGGTGGTGCGCGGCGGCCAGTTTCCGGAACTGCGCACCCGCCCGACCCTCAGCGCATTGACGCGATTAAGCGCAGCAGGCCTGATGCCCGCTGCCACGGCACAGGGCTTGGCCCAGGCCTATGTTTTTTTGCGCCAGCTGGAACACCGCATCCAGTACCTGGACGACCAGCAAACCCACGTGCTGCCCACCGACAGCGGCGACCTGGCCTGGATCGCCAGCACCATGGGTTTTGGCGACACGGGGGCGCTTTTGTCCCAATTCGACACGCACCGCGAGTTAGTGGCGCAAGAGTTTGACGCCCTGCTGGGCGGCGCGCCTGCGGCGTGCGCCCCCTGCGAACGTGGTAACCCGGGCGCCGGTAGATTGCCCCAGGCGGCCGCACCCGACTTGGAGGCCTTGCTGCTGCGGCTCGACGGTGCGCTGCAAACGCGTGTTGCGCACTGGCGCACCCAGACGCGGGTGCAGTCCCTGCGCGACGAATCACGCGCGCGCTTGTTCATCTTGGTGCAACGCACAGCGCAATGGGCCCGCGAAGGCAGCGTCAGCCAAGACGCCTGCGTGCGCTGGGTAGAGTGGATTGAGCCGCTGCTGCGCCGCGAAAGCTACCTGGCCTTGCTGGTGGAGCGCCCCGGCGTGCACGAGCGCGTGCTGCGCGTGCTAGGCGCAGCACGCTGGCCCGCGCGCTACTTGCAGCAGCACCCCGGCGTCATCGACGAACTCGCCAGCAGCGCCATGCTCGACGAGCGCTTTAACGCGGTCGAATTTGCGGCCGAGCTCGAGCGCCGCTTAAGCGCCTTGCGCAGCAGTGGCGAAGACGACGACGAGGCCCTGCTCAATGTTTTGCGCCGCGCCCACCACGCCGAGGTGTTTCGCACCCTGGCGCGCGACGTGGAAGGCCGCCTGACAGTTGAGGAAGTGGCCGACGACCTGAGCGCCCTGGCCGAAGCCGTGCTATGCACCACCACCGCATGGTGCTGGGCGCGCCTGAAAACCCGCCACACCGAGCTGCCGCAACTGGCCATCATTGCCTACGGCAAGCTTGGCGGCAAAGAGCTGGGCTACGGCAGCGATCTGGACATTGTGTTTGTGTATGACGACGCGCACGAGCGCGCAGGCGAGGTCTATGGCGCGCTCGTGCGCAAGCTGATCAACTGGCTGACCGTCAAGACCAGCGAGGGCGACTTGTACGAGATCGACACCGCGCTGCGCCCCAATGGCAATGCCGGGTTGCTAGTCACCCCCATTAGCGCCTATGCCAACTACCAGCAGCAACGTGGCTCAAACACCGCCTGGACCTGGGAACACCAGGCCATGACGCGCGCGCGCTGCGTGCTGGGCAGCCCGGCCATGCAAGCGCGCTTTGACGCCGTACGCGAAGCCGTGATTGCCAGCCACCGCGACCCGGCTGCGCTGCACGACGAAATTGCCGCTATGCGCGCCAAGGTGCGCGCCGCCCACCGCAACAAAGAAGGTTTTTTTGACGTCAAACACAGCCCCGGCGGCATGGTGGACATGGAGTTTGCAGTGCAGTTTTTGGTGCTGGCCCACTGTGCCCACCAGCCCGCGCTGCGGGCCAACGTGGGCAACATCGCGCTGCTGCAACGTGCCCAGGACTGCGGCCTAATTGACGCGCCCATTGGCAGCAACGCCGCTCAGGCCTACCGCAGCCTGCGCCAACTGCAGCACCGCGCCCGGCTCAATGAAGAGGCCACCGAAGTGGCCATGGATGCAGTGGCGCCGGAGCGGGCGGCGGGGCTGGCGCTGTGGGGGGCGGTGTTTGGATAAGGATTAGAAGTTCAGGGCGGCCTGGATACTTTCGCGGGCCTTAGTGTTGTAGTTGGCGAATCCGTTCAAAGCCCCGCTTTTCTGCAAAGAGCCAGCGTAAACATCGCCATTGATCTCGTAAAAAGTACGGTAATAACCCGAAACCTCATCACCAAAATAACGGCTAGTTGCAACGAAAGTAGTCACACCAGTGTTCACAGCGCTTGCCGACTTAATGCTACCGTTGCTACGGTTGTATTTGACTGCCGGGGAGTCGCCGATATAAGCCAGGGTATTGGCGTCGATCTGTTGTTGAATCGTTGATCCCGTGGCTATGGGCTTGAGCACTTCAGGATCGCTGTTGTTTGCGTAAACCGTGTAGGAATCCGTATCCAATTTCCAAATCCCGTTCAGGTA
>CAMDKE010000068.1 GCA_945901215.1 Comamonas sp. lk | reverse complement strand
CCCATGGCGGGCTGGTCAAAGCGCTTTAGCATGTATTTAATTGATGGCTTGGATGAAAACGCAGGCAGGTCACAAACTGTCATTTAGAACCTATCATCCGGCGAACTATCCCCCGAGCCCGGAGAAACATGGCATGAGTGAATCTGATACCCAAGGCACCGTACTAGCCGCCACAGAGCCCAAGCGCAACCGGCGCAGCGGCGGGCGCGAGCGGCGCGACCCCAACGCCAAAATCACCGGCCCCGCCTACATCAAACGCATCATTCCCACCTACGACATCATGGGCGAGGAAAGCCTCCTCAAGATCGAAGCCACCGCCGACCGCATCCTGGCCGAAGTGGGCCTGGACATCCGCGACGACGACGAAGTGCTGGCGATGTTCAAAAAATCCGGCGCCAAGGTGGACGGCATGCGGGTAAAGTTTGAGCCCGGTCATTTGCGCGAAGTGCTCAAAACCGCGCCCAAAGAATTTACCCAGCATGCCCGCAACCCGGCGCATTCGGTGCAAATTGGCGGCAACAACGTGGTGTTTTCGCCCGCCTATGGTTCGCCTTTTGTGATGGACCTGGACCGGGGGCGGCGCTACGGCACGCTGGACGACTTCCAAAACTTTATCAAGCTGGCCTACAACTCCCCCTGGCTGCACCACAGCGGTGGCACGGTGTGCGAACCCACCGATGTGCCGGTGAACAAGCGGCACCTGGACATGGTCTATGCCCATATGCGCTATTCGGACAAGGGTTATATGGGCTCGATTACGTCTGAAGAACGCGCCGAAGACTCGATTGCCATGAGCCGCCTTCTGTTTGGCGCCAACTTTGTGGACAAAAACTGCGTGATTTTGGGCAACGTCAACGTCAACTCGCCGCTCTTATGGGACGGCACCATGACCAAATCGGCCCGCGCCTACGCGCGCGCCAACCAGGCCGCCGTGATCGTCCCCTTTATTCTGGGCGGCGCCATGGGGCCGGTAACCAACGCCGGGGCGATTGCCCAGGCGCACGCCGAGACCATGGTTGGCTGCGCCATGACGCAGCTTGAGCGCCCGGGCGCGCCGGTGATTTATGGCAACTTTTTGAGCAGCATGTCGTTGCGTTCAGGCTCGCCCACCTTTGGCACGCCCGAACCGGCCATTGGCTCCATGGTGGTGGGGCAGCTCGCCCGGCGGCTGAATTTGCCACTGCGCTGCGCAGGCTCCTTCACCACCTCCAAACGGCCCGATGGCCAGGCCATGCAAGAGAGCGTGATGTCCATGTTGTCCGCCGTGCACTGCGGGGCCAATTTCATCTTGCACTCGGCCGGATTTTTGGACGGATTGCTCTCCATGAGCTACGAGAAATTCATGATGGACGCCGACTTTTGCGGCGCCTTGCACAGCTACCTGGGCGGCGTCACGGTGGACGACAACACCTTGGCCATGAACGCCTTTGAACAAGTCACCCCCGGCGGCCACTACCTGGGCAGCGCCCACACCATGGCCAACTACACCACGGCGTTTTACGACTCCAGCATCTCGGACGACACGCCGTTTGAAACCTGGACCGAAGCCGGCGAAACGGACGCTGCCACCCGCGCGAACAAGCGCTGGAAACAGTCGCTGGCCGACTATGTGGCGCCGGAACTGGACGTGGCGGTGGACGAATCCATCCGCGACTTTATGGACCGCAAGAAAGCCTCCATGCCCGACCAGTGGTACTGAAATCCGCCAAGCACTCGAGAAAAACATGTCCAGCGCCCCGTCCAACGACCCCCTGCTCCAGCCTTTCCAGCTCAAGCACCTGCGCTTGCGCAACCGGCTGATGATCACCTCGCATGAGCCCGCCTACCCTGAGGACGGCATGCCCAAGGCCAAATACCGCGCCTACCACGTCGAGCGCGCCAAGGCCGGTATTGCGCTGACCATGACGGCTGGCTCGGCGGCGGTGTCGCGCGACAGCCCGCCAGTATTCAACAACATCCTGGCCTACAAAGACGAAGTTGTACCCTGGATGCGCGAACTCACCGACGCCTGCCACGAACATGGCGCCGCCGTGATGATTCAGCTCACCCACCTGGGGCGGCGCACCAGCTGGTCCAAGGCCGACTGGCTGCCGGTGGTGTCTCCCTCGCACGAGCGCGAGGCTTCGCACCGGGCGTTCCCCAAGCGCATGGAAGACTGGGACATTGCCCGCATCATCCAAGACTATGCCGACGCCGCCGAGCGCATGCACGCCGCAGGCGTGGACGGGCTGGAACTCGAAGCCTACGGCCACCTGATGGACCAGTTTTGGTCGCCAGCCACCAACACACTGGACGCGCCTTATGGCGGGCCGCTGGAAAACCGGGTGCGCTTTACGCTGGAAGTGATTCAGGCCATCCGCAAGCGCGTGGGGCCGGACTTCATTTTGGGCGTGCGCGGCGTGGCCGACGAGGTGCGCCCCGGCGGCCTTACGCAAGACGAAGGACTGGGAATTGCCCGCTACCTGGCGAAGTCGGGCATGGTGGATTTTTTGAACATCATCCGCGGCCACATTGACACCGATGCGGGCCTGACCGACGTGATTCCCGTGCAAGGCATGCGCAGCGCGCCGCACCTGGACTTTGCCGGCAGCCTGCGCGCGCATGTGGACATCCCTATCTTCCATGCCGCCAAGATCCAAGATGTGAATACCGCGCGCCACGCCATTGCCAGCGGCAAGCTCGACATGGTGGGCATGACGCGCGCGCACATGGCCGACCCGCACATCGTGCGCAAGATTGTGGAAGGCCGCGAAGACACGATTCGCCCCTGCGTGGGCGGCAACTTTTGCCTAGACCGCATTTACGCCGGGGGCGAGGCCTATTGCATCCACAACCCATCCACCGGGCGCGAACTCACCCTGCCCCACGCCATTGCGCCCGCGCCCACCCAGCGCAAAGTGCTGGTCGTGGGCGCAGGCCCCGCCGGGCTGGAGGCGGCACGCGTCAGCGCCGAACGCGGCCACACGGTCACTGTGCTGGAAGCCGCGCCCAAACCCGGCGGCCAGATTCGCCTCACCGCCTTGAGCCCCCGGCGCAAAGAAATGCTGAGCATCATCGACTGGCGCATGGCGCGCTGCGAAGAGCGCGGCGTGGCTTTCCGCTTCAACACCCTGGCGGATGAGGCTACGGTGCTGGCCGAGCGCCCCGACGTGGTCATCATCGCCACCGGCGGCCTGCCGCACACCGATGTGCTGGCCACGGGCAACGAACTGGTGGTGTCCGCCTGGGACATCTTGGGCGGCGATGTGAAACCCGGCCAAGACGTGCTGCTGTTTGACGACGCGGGCGACCATTCGGCCCTACAGGCGGCCGAAGTGATTGCCCAAAGCGGCGCCCGGCTGGAAGTAGTCACCCCCGACCGCACCTTTGCGCCCGAGGTGATGGCCATGAACCTCGTGCCCTATATGCGCAGCCTGCAAAAGCTGGACGTGACGTTTACCGTGACCTTTCGCCTGGAATCGGTGGCGCCCCACCCCACCCAAAGCGGCAAACTCCTGGCCGTGCTGGGCAGCGACTACGGCGGCGTGCGCAAAGAGCGCGTGTTGGACCAGGTGGTGGTCAACCACGGCACCCTGCCACTGGAAGACCTGTACTTTGCCCTCAAACCCCATTCCAGCAACCAAGGCGCGGTGGACTATGGCGCACTGATTGATGGCCAAACCCAAACCGTGGCCAGCAATCCGGCGGGCAGCTTTCAGCTGTTTCGCATTGGCGACGCAGTGGCGGCGCGCAATACGCATGCGGCGGTGTTGGATGGCTTGCGCTTGGCGCGGGAGTTGTGAGAGCAGCCAGCGCTGCGGACGAACGCTTTCGACCCCATTGCGGCAGTACACATATTTGAACTGCAGGCCCTGAAGCCGACATTGGTATCCAGCATCGTATTTGGAATGGGACTGACATCTGCGTAGTGGTTGCGGGTACTGGCGAATTGCAGCTCTCTGGCTGCTTATTTCGTGGACTGAATGTTTAGTCCCAATCCCCACATGAAAACCCTCAAAAACTCCAGCGCACGCCCAACTTCGCCGTGCGCCCGGGCATGGGTGCCTTACCAGGCGCGGTTTGCGTCAGGATCGAGCTGCCCGAGTAGGCCAGCGCGTCAGTGATGTTTTCCAGCTTGGCAAACCAAAGCGTTTGCGTCGCGCCTGCCTTCACGGTGTAACCCGCAGACGCATTCCATAGTGTGTAGGGTTCGGTACTGTTTTGCCCAGCTGGAACATCGATTTGCGTCGCCGCATGGCTGGCTCCCAGTCGCGCAGTCCACGGCCCCTGCGCCCAGACCAATGTTGCTCCCAGGCGGACCGGTGCTATGCGCGGTAGAGCCTCACCCGTCTCGCTGTTAAGGGCGCGCACAGTGTCACCTCGCAATTCCAAATCCAGCGTCTGGCCGCCTTGCAGCAGGCGCAGGTTGGCGCTGGCCTCCAGTCCGGTGAATTCGGCCTTGACCTGCCCGTATGCATAGGCATCCAAGCCACCCTCCTGGACTCCGGTCGCTACTTGCGCGAGGTAGTTGTCGAACTGGTTAACAAAGCCGCTAACGGTAAAACGATTGGCTCCGTTTTTCCATTGCGCGCCGATGTCCAAATTGGTCGACTTTTCTAACCCTAGGCTCGGGTCACCAATTTCATAAGCATTGGTGGCGATGTGTGGCCCGTTGGCAAACAGTTCGTAGTCTTTCGGGGCGCGTTGGCTGTAGGCCAGGTTGCTGCTTAGTTGCCAAGCGGGTGCGACATTCCAAAGTGCTCCAAGCGCATAACTGCTGGGCTGAAAACTGCGCGTGCCGACCACAAAGCGATCTACGTCCGGATTGCCATACGACTGCACCTCTACATTCTCCAAGCGGGCACCACCACTGATGCGACCCCATGGGAACGCCAGCTCTTCATACACAAATGCCGCAGTCTGCCGGGTCTGGCTAAATGGTGCGAATGCCTCTTCGCCAGTGGCCGAGAAGTCAGAGGTTTCCATCTGCATCCCAATCACGCCCTCCAGCGGGCCGAGCCGGGCGTGGCGCGCCTCCAGGCGCAGGTCTTGGCCATTGCTCTTGAACACGGTGCCGGTCATTGCGCCTTCAAACTCCGTGTGCGCGTAGTCACTCTGGCCCCAATGCATCTTGATGCTCTGCACCGGGCCTTCCAAGCTTTGCAGCGCACCATCAATGGCGTAGCGTTGGGACTTCATGTCGATGGTCACCTCGTCTTCTGCAACGGTGCCGTAGTTGCTCGAGAACTGACTTACGGAGGCCCCCAAATAGCCCTTGGCGAAGAAAAGACTTCCGCCCACGGCCGCGCCGCGGGTGCTGCTAGCAGAGTTGCAAATGGCGCGGGCCACAGCTGGCGCGTCCGGCTTGCTGCAAGACAGGTCAACGGGCACGGCAACATCGTCGGTCGTGCGCTCAAAGGCATCGACATGTAAGGCAAAACGGTCATTGCCGCCGTCCAGCATCAGCGCCGCGCTCCTTTCGGCATTGCCCGTGGCCGCACCGAGATCGACCTTGCCAATGACGCCGCCTTTGGCATCAAAAAGTGCTTCGCGTGCAATTCGGCTGTCCAGCAAATTGACCACGCCGCCCACGGCGTTGCCGCCATAGAGCAAGGCACCCGGGCCGCGCAACACCTCTATCCGCTCCACGCTTAACGGGTCGGCGGTGACTGCATGGTCATAGCTCAGGCTGGACACATCAGCGACCGAGCCGCCGTTACTCAGAATACGCACGCGGTCTCCGTCGAGCCCGCGGATGATGGGGCGACTGGCGTTAGGGCCGAAGTAGGTACTGGCCACACCCGGCGTGCCGTCCAGCGTTTCGCCAATCGTGGTCTGTGAGCGAAGCAGCAGCTCTGCACCCGAGTAATGTGCGGCAGGTGCTATCAAATCCGCAGCGCCCAGTGGGTTGCCGGTGACCGTTACAGAAGCTAGCGTCGAAGGGGGCGCGGTCTGGGCGAAGGCAGTGACGCTCGAGAATGTGCCGAGCGCGAGCAGCGCCAAAGAAGATTTTTTCATGGTAATTCCGTTGACAAATGGATAACACCGCCTGCGCTACCTGCGAGGCGGAAACAACTGACTCAGAAGATCAACGGAAGGTTGGCGGGCCGCGAGCGTGAAACGTCGCAAACCAGGGAATATTTGTTAGACCCGTGAACCCAGCGGGAATGGCTGCTGCCAAGTGCGTGGGCAATACCACCGCAGAGATATCGCAAAGACCATCGAGGTGCTTACTCTGGTCGAACAGACGGCACTTTGCATTGCCGTCCTGGTCTTGGTGGTCACCGAATAGATGCTCGACAAAGCTGTGCGGTGCATCGCTTGCGTGTTCAGCATGCGTTTGCGTGAGAAGGGGCGCGTGTGCAATGCCATGGATCAGCCCGATGCTTTGCGCAAGCACCAAAGTCAGGCCCAGCACACCGATGTGCCATCTGCCTTTTGCCATGAATTTCAACCACGCCATGGAACGGGTTCAGTGCTCGTGCTTCATGCCGCAGAACTTGCCAATGGCAATGCCTTTGCACGCTTTTGCCAGCTCTTTGTTGCAAACGTCTTCTCCCTTGCCGGCTTCACGGCACTTGGCAGCAGCTTCGTGCGCTGCGGCGATGGCGCGGTGTTTGGCGATGTCTTCCTTGGTTTCCTTTTCACTTTCTGCCGCTATTGAGAGCGTAGCTGTGAGCGCAAACGCGGAAAGGACTAAGAGCATTTTTTTCATAAATTACGGCGTGTGTAAAAGTTCAAGAACACTGACACGATGGATTTATTGCTACCAGATGAGCCACAGAACGTTGCTGCCGGGGTTGGCGTACTGCAAATTGCTGGTTTGAATCACGCGGCGGCTCCGGGTTTGGATGCGGCAGGAGCAGCGCAGTCTGCACACACCCCGCGCACGGCAAAGTCCAGGCTCATGCCTTGGTAGCCCAGCGCTTGCAAGGCTTCCAGTGCGGTTTGTGCGGCACGTTCCAAATCTTGCGCATTGCCTTTAAGCGCACCCGAAAGTGGGCTGTCTTTATGGCAGCTTTGGCACTCGAAGTGCGGCATGGTCTGCACGCTAGGCGGCATGGCCTGGTAGCGGCGCAACCGTTGGCTATCCACCCGGCACAGCAACAAACCCACTTGCGTTAGGCGGTCAATCAGGCGGTACAAGGTCACGCGGTCCAGCCGCACCCCTTCACCGGCCGCGGCGTGCGTAGCGGCATCGGCGCCACCCGCCACACGGTCATCCGACAACGCGGCTTGCAACTGGGCATGGGTGTAGCTGGTGTCGGGATGCGCCAGCAGCCAGCCGAGTACCCGGCGCGCTGCGGCAGTGCGGCGCAGGCCGTGGGCTGATAGCAAAGCGTCAATTGGGTCACCAGCGCCCAGCGCTGAGCCAGAAATCGCCAGATTAGAGGAAAGTACAGAAGCCACAATTCATCCAAAATAAATGCAACTGAGTTGCGATTTAATTATAGATGCAATCAAGTTGCGTTATGTGGCAATTGGTGCGCCTTTTTCATCGGGTTCCGCAGCTTTACCTTACATCCATTGTCCTGAGCCGGCGGGCAGCGGTGCGGGTATTTGCATTGCACTTGCAATGCAACTTACCGATCAAAACAGCCATACTCCACCCCGTCCGTGTTGCCCCATATTTCCGGATTGAGCTGAAAGACGGTGAAATCGCCAGTCCCTGAGACAGCAATGGGGTCGATTCCAGCAGTCACTTTGGGCCAACTGCGGACATTCGCCAACGTCAGCTATCAGAATGCGAAAAGTAACCCAACGAGGATTTTTGAGTACTGATCGCCATCCATTGAAAAAAAGTTGACAGTTACTGCAGAAAAAATAATCAAAGCAAGCCCATTTATATAGAGCCGTGAAGAGTTGCTTGATTTCGGCTGGCCAGAGTTGATGACGCGATCAACTCTCATCGTGCAGGTACGCCCTTGGTTGCAATTTCCAGAGCAGCAATTCATATCGCTTTCCTTACTGACTGGCCTAGGAACCAGACCGTTGCGCTCAAAAGGGCCCTTGGGCCGGGCTAACGCCTGGGCACCTTCATGAAATCTCTTTTTCGGCGTCGTAAATCCCGCCACCGAACTTCAGCGCCGTATGCTCCCTTGACGAGCTGACCAAAGGAAAAAACATTTGGTGGTACCAGCGTTCGTGACCAAACAGTTTGTCGTCTATGAGGCCTACCTGCTCGGGGTAGCGTCGGGTGATCAAGGCGGTTCCAAAAATAAGATCCCAAATAAACAGCAAGTTGCCGAAGTTTCCCTTGTAGTGGCCCACGCCGTCAGCGTTGGAGATGGCGTGGTGCGCCCAGTGTGTGGCAGGCGTGGAGATGGTTCGCTCGAGCACCCACATCAAAGGCCGTAAGGCGGGGATTCGGTACAAAGGCTCATCCCAGCGCCAGGCGCTGTGGGCGCCCAAAATCACAAATAGTTTGAATACCACATAGAGCGCATAAACAATTCCCCCCACGCCAAAGTACAGTAGCGCACCGGCAAACCACAACCCCGGCATCATCAGATAGTAAAAAAAGTTATTGCGAAAGGTCACCCGTATGCTCATGTACTGCGCCGAGTGGTGGGCGCGGTGCAGCGGCCAGAGCACAGTGGTGTGCGAAATCCGGTGCCACCAGTATTGCGTCAGGTCGTCCACCAATATCAGCAAACCCACCATCGCCCACCAGGGCCATTCAGCCAACATGCCTTTGTAGTCTGGCAGCAGCCAGATGCCTAATTTGGATGTCACCAAAATGGCCAAGGGCTGCGTTACCGCCACCAAGCCAAGAAACATCAACAGTTCTAGCTTGGTGTCGTCCGCGCTGGCATGCACGGTATCTTTGTACCGACGACTGACTACCTCCATAACGGCAAAGCCAATAATTAGACAAATAACCAAACTGTTTTGAATTTGTGACGCAGTCATGCGTGGTCTCCATATTGGTCGGCGCGCACGGGCTGGGCACAGTGGCTGGTACAGATTTCTTCGTATCGACCGAACTGCGTATCTTTTGACCGCAAAAAAATTGGCTTGAGACCAATGGCACCGCTTTGTGCGAGTAGCGCCTTCGCAATGTTCCGACGTTGACGAATCCAGGTCATGGGGGTGGTGGCCTTCCAGCGCCAAAACAAAGACTGAAGTGCCTGGTAACTCAGTCCACTCTGGAGCATAAGTTCCGGCCACCCAATAGGTTGTTCAATATGCTCGTCTATCCAGGCGCACAAATTCTCCAGCTGCAACTGTGACCCTTGTAAGCGCTCTGGGATGGGTGATTTATGGGACATTTCAGATCCAATGGTCAAAAATGGGAGCAGAATCCCCCGAGCAAAAAGTCTATTTCAATATGCCATGACCCATGTTCGCTATTTAAATTCGCTCGGCAGCGATGCGGATAAACCTCCAATGGCAACCCGAAAAAGGCCGGTGCAAAGCCGCTCACAACTCACGCTGGGCGCGCTTCAAGAAGCATTTGTTCGGGTTTTGATTACGCAGGGCTACGAGAAAATGACCGTCCGTGAGGTGGTTTCGGTGGCCGGGGTGGGGATTGGCACCTTTTACGACTACGTCCCTAATTTGCGAACTCTGGCTGCGTCCACCATCCACAAGCGCTGTGTCGAATGTGGCACGCTCTTGCGCGCGACAGTGGCTGAGCATGCGGGCCAGTCCTTGGAGACCATGGTCAAGGAATTGTTGGAGACCTTGATTAACCTGGGGTTCTCAAGACCACGAGAGTGGACTGCGCTACTTTTGCTGGAGCGTCAGGTTTCATCGGCCGCTGCCTTGCGCAAAATCCACGAGGAATTCGTGGCAATTTGGGCCGCTGCGCTGCGCGCTTCATCTGCCAATCTGCCAGAGCCTAAGGTCATTGCTTTGGCACGCATGGCGCATGCGTTGAGCTACGGCTGGTATTCGCATGATTTGCTCTTTTACGTCGACGACCCGCTGCACAGCCGCTCCCTGGATGAGATTGCCCATGCCATCGTGGACCTGGGACAGCGCGCGTCCTCAGGCTTGCCTTGATCGTGCAGACATGACCTCTTGTGGGCGGACATCTCAGTACCTCAATTACGGGTTCCGCCCGGTTTCAGCATCTAACACGCGGGCGAAGGTAATTTTCGTCAACCACCCAATTGACTTACCAAGAAGGAGTTACTGTTGGATGACGGGTTGCGCTGAATTTCTGTCGCCTAAGGTGCTTACCCTGCATCTGAATCGAGGGCCCGCTTGAGGGCGGTGAAATCGCCAGTCCCTAAGACCGCCATGGGGTCGAAAGCGTTCGTCCGCAGCGCTGGCTGCTCTCACAACTCCCGCGCCAAGCGCAAGCCATCCAACACCGCCGCATGCGGATTGCGCGCCGCCACTGCGTCGCCAATGCGAAACAGCTGAAAGCTGCCCGCCGGATTGACGGTAGTAACTCATTCAAAGAGCTTCTTGGTCCGCTGCAAGCCATCAGGGGCAACACGGACGGGGTGGACTATGGCTGTTTTGATCGGTAAGTTGCATTGCAAGTGCAATGCAAATTTGTTCTCTCAAAGCGTAGCGCTAATTCC
>CAMDKE010000067.1 GCA_945901215.1 Comamonas sp. lk | reverse complement strand
TGGCGTTGAAGTAAGCACCGTGATCTTTGATCCGGGCAAGCTCGACGGCAACGCCATCGCCCTGCAAATCTCCGCCGCCAAAGCCGGTGGTGTGGTGCTCGGTATGCCACGCGGCATGATGCTGCCCATTTTGACCGGTGCTGAGCAGCAAGACCTGGGCAAATCCATCAAGTGGGGCCTGCCCACATCGGCCTACCACACGCAAATGCCCAAGGCCGCTGGCAAATACTGGGACGGCAAGCTTTATGTCCACATGGAAATGGAGCCGCTTGACACCAATGGCGCTGACACCAAGAACTGGAAAGCCATCATGGAGAAGTACGGCGACAAGAAGGACCCCATCGACTCCTTCTCGCAAGCCGGTTACATGGCAGCACGCGTGTCTACCGAAGCGCTGATGGCCATTAAAGGGCCTATCGACCGCAAGTCCACCTATGCCGCCTTCAAGGGCTTGACCAAGGTCAAGTCCGACATGCTGTGCGCACCTTGGTACTTTGGACCCGGCGACCGCCACCAGGCCAATCACGCCGGACGCATGTCGGTGATCAACGGCAACGGCTTCAAGACGCTGACCGACTGCTTTCAGTCCAAGGACTCTGATCTGGCCGACATTATTGCGATCGAGGCCAAGGGCGGCTTGGTGAACTAAAAGACGGACGCACGATGGACCAGTTTTTGCCATTCTTGGTAGTCGGCATCAGCGTCGGCGCGGTGTATGCACTCTCGGGCGTAGGCCTGGTGGTGCTGTACCGCGCCAGCGGGGTCGTCAACTTTTCTTACGGCGCTTTGGGCGGGTTGGCTGCCATGCTGTGTTGGCAAATCATTGACCTGGAATATGCCGATTGGCTGGGTTGGGTGGCAGGCATTGGTGCTGCCACGCTGCTGTCCTGGGCCTATGGCCGGTTCATCGCGCCTTCGCTCACGCACCAAGACAAGGTGGTGCGGGCTATGGCTACCTTGGGGTTTGCACTGTTGATTATGGGAATTTCCCAGTGGTACTGGGGCGACGAGCCGCGTCGCCTGGTGCTGCCCACCGACAGCGGTGGACTTGAATTCGATGGCAGGCGCCTGATTAGCTACACGCGACTGCTGGCGCTGGGCTTGGCGGCCGGTTTGACGTTGGCCATGCTGTGGTTGTTGGCTAAAACGCCTTTGGGCTTGCGCATGCGCGCCCTGCAAAGCAACCGGGTATTGAGCGCATTGCTGGGTGTACGCGTCAAGCGCGTGGACACCTGGGCCTGGGTGATCGCTGGCGTGTTTGCCGGAATTACCGGCCTGTTCATGGGCAATATGGTGCGCCTGAACCCTATCGTTCTAACCTTTTTGGTGATACCCGCCATGGCCGCCGCCGTGGTCGGGCGCTTGATGTCGCTGCCCGCCACCGTGCTGGGCGGCTTGTTGATTGGCGTGGCTGAGACGCTGACCGCGCTGGTGCCCGAGATTTCGCGTTACGGATCTTCGGCCGCATTTTTGGTCGCGATCCTGGCCATTTTGTGGCAGCAGCGCAAAGGCATTGGCCTGTCGCGTGACAACAGCCACCTCGACTAGCGCACACCTTTCACTACAAAACGACATGGCACGCGATAAAGAAAAAATGGACATCCCCCCCGGCACGCCCCTGCGCCGGGTGATGCCGATAGTGGTGACGCTGGGACTAGCCGCATTGCTGGGCCCCTGGTTGTTTTCCGCTTACTGGCTCAACACCTTTACCACCGTGGCCTGCTTGGCCCTGGTGGCCGGCACGGTGGCGCTGCTGTTCGGTCAGCTGGGCATGGTGTCGCTGGCGCAGTTTGCGCTGGCCGGTGTGGGCGGGTGGGTGTGCCTGCGCCTGATCCACGGTTTTGCCTTGCCGTTTGAAGTCGCTTTACTGGCCGGCGCGCTGGTGGCTGCGGTGTTTGGTTTGCTGGTGGGTTTGCCTGCGCTGCGCATGCGCGGTCTGTACCTGGCTTTGCTGACCCTGATGGTGGCCGCTGCCGTGCAGGTGGTGATTGACGTTGTGGGCTTCCCCGACGGCGGCACCGGCTTTACCGGCAAGATCGTGGCCGGCCAACGGGTTCTGATACAGCGGCCCTGGATTGCCCCCAGTGACGCAGCTTACTTCCGTTATGTGGTGCTCTGGCTGGCACTGGGCCTGGGCTTGATCGAGTGGCAGCGCGCCACCATGCCCGGGCGCGCCTGGGCGCTGATTCGCAAAAGCGAGGCTGCGGCCACCGCAGCAGGCGTGAGCGTGCTGCACTACAAAGCCTGGGCTTTTACCTTCGGGGGATTTTTGGCAGGTTTGAGCGGTGGCCTGATCGCCGGGCTCAATGGCCAGTTGGATAACACCGGCTTTCCGGTCAGCCAGTCGATCTTGCTTTACGCACTCACGGTGGTGGGCGGCGTCTACAACTGGGTGGGCGTGATTTTTGCCGGCCTGCTGGTGCGCGCCTTACCTGCCTTGCTCAACGACCACGGCGTGGACGGTAACCTGGCCAACGCTTTTTATGGCTTTGCGCTGCTGGTGTCCTTGATCCAGGGTCGCAAAGGTCTGGCCGGTCAGCTAGCCGATTTCTACAAGTTTGTGCGCATGAGCCGCATCGTCGAGGGCGTCATCAGCTGGGGCCTGATTTCCATTGGCTTTGGCCTGGTGTTTGCGGCGCTGGGCTGGGCCGGTTTTGCCGGGACGTTTTTCATTTCGCTAATCGCTATTTTGTTTCGCTTGGTCATTCCGGGGGTGTGCTGGCTCTTGTTGGGCTTTTTTGGAAAACGGCTGCAAGACCGCGCCGAGGATTTCGAGGCCGCCTTGTCCCTGCGGCTGGCCCGGGCCTTTGAGCGCCAGGGCTGGATGCCTGACCACCGCTTGATCAAGCGGGTGCTGAACTGGTTGTTTATCGGCCTGTTTGTGGCTTGGGTGGCCTCTGGCGTGTTTGACGTGCCTTATGTGACGGCCTCGCTTCTCATATGGCTGTCGCTGGCTGCCAAGGTGGGCCTGGAGATCGCGGGTTACCCCTACCTGTTGCCGCTGCGCCAGCGCATCGACAAGCGCTTTCCCAAACCTTTTGCCGCTTACCGCTGAGCACCATGATCCGTATTGAAAACCTCACTGTGCAGTTTGGCGGCGTCAAACCGATTGACGGCCTGACTGTTACCCTGGACAAAGCCATTGTCGGTCTGATCGGCCCCAATGGCGCGGGCAAAACGACCTTGCTCAATGTGCTCTCGGGCTTTGTGAGCCCGGTCAGCGGAAGTGTGGCGGTCAATGGCGTTGTCATCAGCGACATCCCGCCCCATAAGCGCGCGCACCTGGGTTTGCGCCGTACTTTTCAGACCGACCAGATCGCCGACGACCTGACGCTGTGGGAGAACGTCCAGGCCATTGCCGACCATGCCGGCTACAGCACGCAGACTGAGGCACGGCACGATGTGCAACGCGCCATTGACTACGTGGGCCTGGGCAAGCGCATCCACCGCAAGGGCAGCAACCTGACCACGGGCGAGCGCCACCTAACAGAAATCGCCAAGGCGCTGATTGGCAAACCGCAATTGGTCATGCTCGACGAGCCGGGCGCGGGCATGTCCGAGTCGGAGACGCAGCACCTTGAAGCCGTGATCCTTGGTATCCCGGCGTATTGCGGCGCGCAGGTGTTTTTGATCGACCATGACGTGGCACTGATCGTGGCCTGCTGCGAAGAAACCATGGTGCTGGACTTTGGCGTCCTGCTGGCCCTGGGTCCGACCAAAGAGGTGCTGGAGCGGCCTGAGGTGCGGCGCGCCTACCTGGGCGACTTTGAAGCATTGGAGGCCGTGCAATGACCGATGCTCTGAGAGTTGACAACCTAGTCATGGTGCGCGGCACCAAGATCGCGGTGAACTCCATCAAACTGCGAGTGGACCCCGGACGCATCACCGTCTTGCTGGGCCCCAATGGCGCGGGCAAGACCAGCACCGTATTGGGCATCTCCGGCGTGGTGGAGCCTGAGTTTGGCGAAATCTGGCTCGATGGCCTGGACCTCAAAGGCAAAGACCCGGACGAGATTCGCCGCCGTGGCATTGCCACCGTGCCCGAGGGCCACCAGGTGTTGCGCGAAATGTCCGTGCTGGACAACCTGCGCGTGGCCGGTGGCGACCTTTCGCGCGGCGCACTCAGTGCGGCATTGGAGCAGACCCTGGAGCTGTTTCCCGAGTTGCAATCGCGCCTTGCCATGGCCGCCGGCGACCTCTCAGGCGGCCAGCAGCAAATGGTGGCCATTGCCCAGGCCTTGATGGTCAAGCCCCGGTTTCTGGTGATTGACGAGCTGTCTTTTGGCCTGGCGCCGCTGATCGTGGCGCGCCTGGTACCCGTGATTCGCAAGATCGCCGCCGATGGCATTGGCGTGTTGCTCATTGAGCAGTTCACGCAGCTGGCACTTGGCTTGGCAGACCACGCCTATGTGATGTCACGCGGCGAAGTGTCGTATGACGGTTTGCCTGACAAGCTGATCAGTGACCCCGACATCCTGCACCGCGCCTATTTCCCCGTTAACTCACGCGAGGCCGTTGGCCTGGCATAACCATTTTTTTCTAAGGAGACGCTATGGACACCCGTGTACTGAAAAAGAAACTAGGCCTCAAGGACCGCTACACCGCAATGACGCGCGGTTTGCATTGGGACACTACCTACCAGCCCATGGACAAGGTGTTTCCCTATGACGCCTTTGAAGGCATCAAGATCCATGATTGGGACAAGTGGGAAGACCCGTTTCGCCTGACCATGGACGCCTACTGGAAATACCAGGGCGAGAAAGACCGCAAGCTGTACGCGGTGATTGACGCCTTTGCGCAAAACAACGGCCAGCTCGGCATCAGCGACGCGCGCTATGTCAACGCGCTCAAGCTCTTTATTCAGGGTGTGACGCCGCTGGAGTACTACGCGCACAGGGGCTACGCCCATGTGGGGCGCCAGTTCACGGGGGCCGGTGCCCGCGTCGCTTCGCAGTTGCAGGCCATTGACGAGCTGCGCCACTACCAGACCGAGACGCACGCCATCTCGCACTACAACAAGTACTTCAATGGCATGCACAACACCAGCCATTGGAACGAAAACATCTGGTACCTGTCGGTGCCTAAGTCGTTTTTTGAGGACGCTTACAGCGGCGGTCCGTTCGAGTTCTTGACTGCGATTAGCTTCTCGTTTGAGTACCTGCTGACCAACTTGCTGTTTGTGCCCTTTATGTCGGGCGCAGCGCACAACGGTGACATCTCCACCGTAACGTTCGGCTTCTCGGCCCAAAGCGACGAGTCGCGCCACATGACTTTGGGCATTGAGTGCATCAAGTTCATGCTCGAACAAGACCCGGACAACGTGCCCATTGTCCAGCGCTGGATGGACAAGTGGTTCTGGCGCGGCTACCGCCTGCTCACGCTGGTGGCCATGATGCAAGACTACATGTTGCCCAAGCGCGTGATGAGCTGGAAAGAAGCCTGGGAGATGTATGCCGAAAGCAATGGTGGCGCCTTGTTCAAAGACCTGGCGCGCTACGGCATCCGCGAGCCCAAGGGCTGGAAAGACGCTTGCGCGGGCAAAGACCACATCAGCCACCAGGCCTGGGCCACGTTTTACCAATACGGCCACGCTGCCGCCTTCCACACCTGGCTGCCTGAGCAGTCCGAGATGGCCTGGCTGTCCGAAAAATACCCGGATACCTTTGACCGCTACTACAAGGGCCGCTTTGACCACTGGGCTGAGGTGCAAAAAACCGATGGCCGCTGGTTCAACCAGACCCTGCCCATGCTGTGCCAGGTGTGCCAGGTTCCGATGATGTTTACCGTGCCCGGCGACCCCACACAAATCGATTTCCACGAGACCACGTACCACGGCATGAAGCACCACTTTTGCAGCGTGCACTGCAAGGGGATTTTCGACGACGAGCCCAAGAAATACGTGCAAGCCTGGGTGCCCGTGCACCAGATTTACCAAGGCTCTTGCTACCCCGACGACATCAACCCGGCCTCGCCCGGCGACAGCCCGGTGCGCGAAGTTTTGCGCTACTACGGCGTGAACCCCGGCGAAGACAACGGCGACTTCAGCACCAGCCCGGATCGCAGCAACTTTGCCAAATGGCGGGGCGACAAGCGCAAACCTGGAGCGGCTACATGAATGCAGCATTGGTCACCGATGTGATGCTGCGCTCGCTGGGGCCTTACCCGCTGCACCTGGCCGATAGCGAAGACCGCTTCTATGGCAACCGGCTGATTTACACCAGCTGGGAAAACCATTTGATGTATGCGGCGCCTTTTTGCCTGCCGCTGCCGCCCACGCTGCCCTTTGGCGCCTTGGTGCGCGTGGTCTTGCCAGAGATCTATGGCGAGCACCCAGAGTTCGAGCAAATTGACTGGGAACGCACGCAGTGGTTCAACTCGCAGGTCCGTTTTCGCCCCGACTTTGGTAAATCGCTGGAGCATCACGGACTGACGCACAAGTCCCTGATCCGTTTTCGCACGCCAGCGCTCGAAGGCATCAAACGCAGCACTGCGCCTGGTCGCCAGGCTTTCTAAGGCACGCATGAGTTACCAACTGACGATCGAACCGCTGGGCGCCACCATCGAAGTGGAAGAGGGTCAAACCCTGCTCGACGCCGCCCTGCGCCAGGGCATCTACATTCCGCACGCTTGCGGCCACGGCCTGTGCGGCACGTGCAAGGTCGAGGTCAGCGATGGCGAGGTCGACCACGGCCACGCCAATCCTTTTGCGTTGATGGAATTTGAGCGTGACCAGGGCAAGACCTTGGCTTGTTGCGCCACGCTGCAAAGCGACGCGACCATCGAGGCCGACATCGACGAGGAGCCCGACGCCGAGATCATCCCGGTGCGCGACTTCGACACCACGGTCTCGCGCATCGAGCAACTCACACCCACCATCAAAGCCATCTTCCTCAAAGTTGCTACGCCCATCCACTTTCAGGCCGGCCAGTACGTTCAGGTGGTGATTCCGGGTGTGGAAGGCGGACGCGCATTCTCGATTGCCAACTCGCCTGCAGAGGTTGCAGCTAACGGTGAGATCGAGCTCAATGTGCGTATCGTCAAAGATGGCGCGGGCACCACCTGGCTGCACCAGAACCTGGCCGTGGGCTCTAGCCTGCGCATTGCAGGCCCCTACGGACGCTTCTTTGTCCGTAAATCGGCCAAACAGCCCACGGTGTTCATGGCTGGCGGCTCCGGCCTGTCGAGCCCGCGCTCCATGATTTTGGACCTGCTCGAAGGCGGCAGCACCACGCCCATTACCCTGGTCTATGGCCAGCGCAGCCGCGACGAGCTGTACTACGACGCAGAGTTCCGCGCCCTGGCGGCGCAGCACGCGCACTTCACCTATGTGCCGGCCTTATCGGACGAGCCCTCGGGCGGCGACTGGACTGGCGCGCGCGGCTTTGCGCACGATGCGGCCAAGGCGCACTTCAACAACAACTTCGCTGGCCACACCGCCTATCTGTGCGGCCCGCCGGTGATGGTGGAAGCCTGCATCAGCACCCTGATGCAAGGGCGTCTGTATGAGCGTGACATCTTCACCGAAAAATTCCTTTCGGCTGCCGACGCCAACCAGCAGCGCAGCCCGTTGTTCAAGCGCGTGTAGCGCACTGCGCCATGGCCGACCATCCCAGCGCTAAACCCACGGTGCACATTGTGCAAACCGGGGAGTCCTATGCATGCAGCGAAAGCCAGAGCCTGTTGCAGGGAATGCTCAAGCTCGGGCGCAAGTGCATACCGGTGGGCTGCGTCAACGGCGGTTGTGGCGTGTGCAAGGTACGCGTGGTCAAAGGACGGGTGAACAAGCTCGGGCCGGTCAGCCGCGCCCACGTCAGCGCGCAAGAGGATGAGCAGGGATACACCTTGGCATGCCGGGTGGCGCCCACCGATGAGGTGTGGCTCGAAGTGGCATGCAAGCTGGAGAAGCTTTTTTCTAAAGGGTTCGCTGCACCCAAGAGCGAAATTTTCAACAAGTAAGGAGACAACCATGAGCATTATGAGAATTGGCCACGTTGACATCAATGTGATGGACATGGCAGCCGCAGTGAAGCACTACGAAAACGTGCTGGGCCTGAAAACCACCATGCAAGACAAAAACGGCAAGGTCTACATGAAATGTTGGGACGAGTGGGACAAGTTCTCTTTGGTCTTGACACCGTCGGATCGCGCCGGCGTCAACCACGTGGGCTACAAAGTTGAAAAAGACAGCGACTTGGACCGCCTGCAAACCGCCATCAAAGCCGCGGGTACTGCCGTCACCCTGGTGCCCGAGGGAACCATGCCCTCAACCGGACGCATGCTGGTGTTCAACCTGCCCAGCGGCCACGAAATGCGCCTGTTTGCCATGAAAGAGTGCGTAGGCACCGACGTGGGTTCTATCAACCCCGATCCCTGGCCCGATGGCGCCAAAGGTGCCGCCGCCCATTGGCTGGACCACGTGCTCTTGATGTGTGAATTCAATCCCGGTGAAGGTATCAACAAAGTCGCTGAGAACACCCGCTTCTTCATCGACGTGCTCAACTTCTTCCAGACTGAGCAGCTCACGGTAGGGCCCGAGGGTGCGTTCCAGTTGGCATCGTTTCTGTCGTGCTCGAGCAAGCCGCATGACATCGCATTTGTGGGCGGCCCTATTCCCGGCCTTCACCACATTTCCTACTTCCTGGACTCTTGGCACGACGTGCTTAAGGCCGGCGACGTGATGGCCAAGAACAAAGTGCGCATTGACGTGGCGCCCACCCGCCACGGCATCACGCGCGGCGAGACGATTTACTTCTTTGACCCCAGTGGCAACCGCAACGAGACCTTCGCCGGCTTGGGCTACCAAGCCCAGCGCGACCGTCCGGTGACCACCTGGACCGAGGACGAGGCCGGACGCGCAATTTTCTACCACACCGGTGTGTTGCCCGCGTCTTTCACCGACGTGTACACCTGAAGCCCGGAGCGCCGCTATGCAAACTGCCCCTTTGAGTGTGAACCAGGCCGTGATCAGCGCCGGGGCGGCGCACGCCTGTGTGGGAGCGGCCGTCAAGGCGGCGCATGCCATGGGGCTGTGCGTGAACGTGGCGGTGTTAGATGCCAGCGGTGTGCTGGCGGCGTTTTTGCGCATGCCCGGTGCGCCGCTGCATTCGGTGGAGATAGCCATTGACAAGGCCTACACGGCCGTGAGCTTCGGCCTGGCCACCAGCCAGTGGCATGGCGCTTTGCAAGGGCATTCCGAGGCGGTGCGCGAGGGCATTGTGCGCAGGCCCCGATTCGTGGGGTTTGGCGGTGGCTTGGCCATCGTTGACCAGGGCCAGCGGATTGGCGCCATTGGCGTCTCTGGCGCCAGCGAAGCGCAGGACGAGGCGGTTGCCCAAGCGGGCCTGAACGCCCTCGGTCTGGCTTGAATTTGATTTGAAACAACTACGATGAAAAACTTCCTGAACTACATCAACGGCGAATTTGTTGCCACCAGCAAAACCTTCGAAAACCGCGCTCCCGCCGACAACCACGTCTTGGGCCTGGTGCACGAAGCCGGGCAGGCCGAAGTAGATGCCGCTGTGCGCGCTGCGCGTGCCGCCCTGCACGGCGACTGGGGCCGCATGACGCTGGTCAAGCGCACCGAGCTGCTGCATGCTGTGGCCGATGAGATCATCCGCCGCTGCGATGAGTTTCTGGAAGCCGAAATTGCCGATACCGGCAAGCCACGCAGCCTGGCGTCGCACATCGACATTCCCCGTGGTGCGGCCAACTTCAAGGTGTTTGCCGACATCGTCAAAAACGTGCCTACTGAGAGCTTCGAGATGGCCACGCCTGATGGCGGCCAGGCCATCAACTACGCCACACGCTCGCCTGTGGGCGTGGTCGGTGTGGTGTGCCCCTGGAACCTGCCGCTGTTGCTGATGACCTGGAAGGTCGGCCCGGCGCTGGCCTGCGGCAACACCGTGGTGGTCAAACCCTCGGAAGAAACTCCCGCCACCGCCACGCTTTTGGGCGAGGTGATGAGCACCGTGGGCATTCCGCCGGGCGTGTACAACGTGGTGCACGGCTTTGGCCCGCAGTCGGCCGGCGAATACCTGACCCGCCACCCGGGCGTCAACGCCATCACCTTCACGGGTGAGACGCGCACCGGCGAAGCCATCATGGCTGCCGCGGCCAAAGGTGTGCGCCCGGTCTCGTTTGAGCTTGGCGGCAAGAACGCCGGCATTGTGTTTGCCGACGCCGACTTTGACAAAGCCATTGCCGGCATCACCCGCAGCGCCTTCGAGAACTGTGGCCAGGTCTGCCTGGGCACCGAGCGCGTTTATGTGCAGCGCCCGATTTTTGACAAATTTGTCGCCGCCCTCAAAGCCAAGGCAGAAGCCCTGATCATCGGCCCGCCCAATGCGCCTGGTGTGAACCTCGGGCCGCTGATATCGGCCGAGCACAAGCAAAAAGTGCTTTCCTATTACCAAAAGGCAATCGACGAAGGCGCAACCCTGGTGACTGGCGGCGGCGTGCCCGATATGCCGGCTGAGCTGGCGCAAGGCCACTGGGTGCAACCCACGATTTGGACCGGCCTGCCCGAGAGCGCGGCCGTGGTGCGCGAAGAGGTGTTTGGCCCCTGCTGCCACATCGCGCCCTTTGACACCGAAGAAGAAGTCATCGCGCTGGCCAACGCCACCGACTACGGCTTGGCAAC
>CAMDKE010000066.1 GCA_945901215.1 Comamonas sp. lk | reverse complement strand
GCTGGTAGCTCGCTGGTGCTGGCCGCAGTCCTTGCACCGGGTGCGGCATTGGCGCCGCCATCGTTGCGCTGAGACATGATGTTTTGAATCGCGTAGGCGATGGCTGCCACCTCGGAGTCGTGCCACAAAGGCACCAAGGCGCCGTCGTGGCGGACAAAGCTGCCCATGCGCACGGGGCCCCGGTCCCAGGCCACCTTGCGCATATCACCCAAGGCGCGGTGCAAAAAACCGCCCCGAGCCGCCAGAGACAGCAAGCGCATGCTAGAAGTCATCCATTGCTGGGACTCGCCGTTTTGCCCCACTGGCATAAAGAACTCAATGGCGCGCTCCAGCGTGCCTTCGCCGTTTGGTTTGGGCACCGGCAAAAATGACACGACCAGGTACAGCGTCTTGTGGCCTTCTTGGGTCCAGTACTCGATCTTCTCGGCCACCGCGGACAAGGCGCCTTTGGGGCGGCTTTCGATGACGCTGCGCATCGGGTCAAACGCCGCGTCCGCGGTTGCGGGCGTAGGCTTGGTTTCAGCTGGGTTCTCTGCCAACACCGATCCCAAAATCGCGTTAGGACGGTAGGTTGCCAGGCCCTTAAGTTGCGCCTTCCAGGCCTGGAAATACAGGTCCTTAAACTGGGCGTAGGGGTAGTCCACCGGCACGTTGACGGTTTTCGAGATCGCCGTGTCCACAAAGGGTTGCACGGCTTGCATCATGGCGATATGGTCATGGGCCGCCATGTCTAGCGCGGACACAAAGTAGTCGGGCAGGGCCTTGAGGTCACCGCCCAAATGTTTGAACACCCGCCAGGCGTGGTCTTCCACTGCGTATTGGCTGGTGCTGCCGTCGGCCTCGCGTTTTTTACGCTGGTAGGTCCAAGAAAACGACGGTTCGATTCCGTTGGACGCGTTGTCCGCAAAGGCCAGGCTGACGGTTCCGGTGGGGGCGATGGACAGCAAGTGGCTGTTGCGAATACCGTGCTCGGCGATGGCATCCTTGAGGTGTTGGGGCAAACGGCCAACAAAGTTGTCCTCAAGCAAATAGGTGCTGGCATCAAAGGCCGGGAAAACGCCACGTTCGCGCGCCAGTGCAATGGATGACGCATACGCCGCGTCCCGCATCTGGCGGGCAATGCGCGCAGCCATGGTGCGCCCAGCGTCGCTGTCGTAGCGCAAACAGAGCATCGCCAAGGTGTTACCCAGCCCGGTAAAGCCCACGCCAATGCGGCGTTTGGCGGCGGCTTCGGCTTTTTGTTGCGCGAGCGGCCAAAACGTCAGGTCCAGCACGTTGTCCAGAGCTCGTACCTGTAGTGCAACGGCGGTCTCAAACGCTTCAAAGTCAAACCCCACCGGACCTTGGATACCAAAGGGGTTGCGCACAAAGCGGGTGAGGATGACCGGCCCCAAGTCGCAGCAGCCATAGGGGGGCAGGGGCTGTTCGCCGCAGGGGTTGGTGGCGGATATGGTTTCGGTTGCGCGCAGGTTGTTGTCGTGGTGGATGGTGTCCAAAAACAAGATTCCGGGCTCTGCGTAGTCGTAGGCCGATCGCATGACGGCGTCCCAGAGCTCTTGCGCTGGCAGCGTGTGGTAGACCCACATGCCGTCGCCGCGCAGGCTTGCGCCCATGGCAATGCGTTCAGCACAGGGCTTGGCGCGGTGCACCAGTTCCCACGGCGCCTGGGTTTGTAGTGCGTGCATGAATGCGTCGCTCACGGCTACCGAGACGTTGAAGTTGTTCCAGCGCCCGGGCGTGCGTTTGGCACCTATGAATTCGAGCACGTCGGGGTGGTCCATTCGCAGCACACCCATTTGCGCACCCCGACGCGCCCCAGCGCTTTCCACGGTGGCACAGGATTGGTCAAACACATTGATGTAGCTGCAAGGGCCCGAGGCAATCGACGCCGTGCCCTTGACCTCGGCCCCGTGTGGGCGAATGCGCGAGAAGTCGTAGCCCACGCCGCCGCCGCGGCGCATGGTCTCAGCCGCCTCGCGCAGCGCCTCGTAAATGCCGGGGTAGCCTTGTTCGTCGATGCCCTGGATGCAGTCCCCCACAGGCTGAACAAAACAGTTGATCAATGTGGCCTGGATAGAAGTACCCGCCGCACTCATGATGCGCCCGGCGCCTATGGCGCCAGCGTGCATATTGTGCAAAAACAAGGCCTCGTATTTGGCCCGGTCCTGGGGCTTTTCGACGGAAGCCAAGGCTTTGGCTACACGGTGAAAGATGTCTTGGGCGCTGCTCTCTCCGGTTTTGAGGTACTTTTCCCGCAGCACGTCTGCGCTAATGGACTGCGCGGCCAAGCCGGTGTGTGCGCAAACCGATTTCTCAACTTTCACAGCAATACCTCTTCGAGCACCTGGGGCTTGGTACCCACCAACATCCAATCCAGCAGCTCCTGCACGCTGCGAATCTCCTCGCCAAAGGGCAGTGTCCCCGCACCCCGAAAAAACAAACCTTTGTGCACGTCGCCGTCCAGTGCATGCCCAAGCTGCTGGTCAATACAAAACTGGCCAATGCTGCCGTCGCCATCGCGCAAACCGCAGTGCGCCAGGCAGTCGAATGACATATTGCACTTTTTCTTCAGGTGCGCTGCCGCCTTGAGCTTTGGCTCAATGCGCAGGTATTTGTTAAGCCAGGGTGTGCGCACTGCGCGCGCGGGCAGGCCTGAAACGCTGACAAACTCGACGATGTCCTTGGGTTTGGCCTGGGCAAGCACGCGCTTGAATGCGGGTGCGGCATCGCACTCCCGGGTGACGGCAAATGCGGTACCCATTTGTACCGCCGACGCGCCCAGCGCTTGCAAACGCACAATGTCTGCGTGGCAGGAAATGCCACCCGCCACGATGAGCGGGATTTTTCCCTCCAGACCATGCGCCTGAAAGAAGGCCAGCACCTGGGGCAGCACCACCTCAAAGTTAAAGCGGAGGTCTTGCAAGTCCGCCACGTTGGCTGCGCCCAGATGGCCGCCAGCCAAGCGCGGGTGCTCGATGACGATAGCGTCGGGCAGGCGACCACGCTTCTCCCATTTGCGCACCAGCAACTGCACGCCGCGCGCGTCCGACAAAATCGGTATCAAGGCCGTGTTGGGAAAATCGCGTGCCAGCTCAGGCAAGTCCAGCGGCAACCCGGCTCCCACCACCAGCGCATCGGCGCCACTGACCAAGGCCTGTTGCACATAGCCTTGGTACTGGCTGAGGGCTTTCATGATGTTGACGGCCACCATGCCTTTGCCTTGGGCTAGTTTCTTGGCCCGAACAATTTCGCGGTCCAGCGCCTCGAGGTTGGCCGCCTCAATGATTTCGCGCGCATCGGGCTCTTTGTCCAGGTGGCCCGTGCGCTGCATCAAGTCGGGATGCAAGCGGCGCAAATCAACCGACGAAATCGTGCCGAGGCCGCCGGCCCGCGCCACCGCACCGGCTAAACCGCCAGCTGAAATGCCAACGCCCATGCCACCCTGCACCACAGGAATCAAGGTGCGGCCCTTGAGCTGCAGCATCCGCAGGACCGGTTGGGTGCGTAACCCGCTCACGCTTGTCGAAACATCGTCCACATTGCAGGAAAAACGGTTGTCCATCATGTACCAAAAGAGGGGCAGGCGCCCAAACACGGCAAGGCTAGTGCATCTTGGGCAGGCCAAATGCATAGGGATCGCGTTTTTAGGTCAAAAGAGCCCTGCGCTTGATCCTGGTCAATAAATTCCGAAGGAACTGGTTTGCCCTGGGAGGGCTTGGTGTGGAAGGTGCAGGCGGCTCGCGCACAGATGGCATTACCTTATGATTCCCTATCGATTTTTCGGGAGTTTTTTAGCAGTGCGAACTATGTTTTCCAAGGGTTTGGGCGCTGTCTTGGGCGGCGTTGTGGTCGTGGTGCTGTGCGCTGCCGGTTGGGTTTTTTACCCGGTGCAGCTGCCCTCCGGAACCTTGGACCTGTCCATCGAGCCAGGCACCAGCCCCAAAGATGTGGCAGCCGAAATTGCCCAGTTGGGTGTGCCGCTGCCGGCCCCCCTTTTGTACCTTTGGTTCAAGCTTTCGGGCCAGGCACGCCAAATCCGCGCGGGCAGCTATGAACTCAGCGGCACCCTGAGCCCCTTTGGTGTATTGCAAAAACTAGTGCGTGGCGACGAAGCTTTGCGCAGCGTGACCTTGGTTGAAGGCTGGACTTTTCTGCAAGTCCGCCAAGCGCTTCAAACCGCAGACAAGCTCAAACCGGAATCGGCTGCGTTAAGCAACGCACAGATCATGGAGCAACTCGGCCGCCCCGGCGTGCACCCGGAGGGGCGGTTTTTCCCTGACACCTACACCTACTCCAAAGGCAGCAGCGATTGGGGCGTATTGCAGCGCGCCCTGCGCGCCATGGACCGCAAGTTGGCAGCTACCTGGTCGCAACGCAACCCCTTGGTGCCTCTAAAGTCAGCCGACCAGGCCCTGATCCTGGCCAGTATTGTGGAAAAGGAAACGGGTCTGACGGCCGATCAGGCCCAGATTTCGGCCGTATTTAACAACCGCCTGCTGCTGGGCATGCGCTTGCAAACAGACCCCACGGTGATTTACGGGATGGGCGCGGCATTTGATGGCAATCTGCGCAAATCCGATCTTCAGACCGATACCGCTTACAACACCTACACCCGCAACGGTCTGCCCCCCACGCCGATTGCAATGCCGGGACGCCAAGCGCTGTGGGCAGCGGTGCATCCGGCGCCGTCTAAGGCGCTTTATTTTGTGGCGCGGGGCGATGGCAGTAGTGCGTTTAGCACCACCTTGGAAGAGCACAATCGCGCGGTCAACATCTACCAGCGCGGCAAATAGACAAGCGCAGAAAGTACAGCAACGATGGGCGGTTTATTCATTAGCTTTGAAGGCATAGACGGCGCGGGCAAGTCCACGCACATCTCAGCCTTGGCGCAGGCCTTTGAAGCCCAGGGCAGGGTGGTGGTTCGCACCCGCGAACCTGGCGGAACGCCATTGGCCGAGACTCTGCGCAAGCTGGTGCTCAATGAAGCCATGGACCCATTAACCGAATCTCTGCTCGTTTTTGCCGCCCGGCGCGACCACATTGCTCTCGTTATCGCCCCTGCATTGGCCCAAGACCAAGTGGTGCTGTGTGACCGCTTTTCAGACGCCACATTTGCTTACCAAGGCAGCGGCCGGGGCTTTGACTGGGACACCTTGGGCATGTTGGAGCAGTGGGTCCAAGGCAGCAGCCCCGCGCATGGCCAGGGTTTGGCCTCGGCGGACTTGTTGCAACCCCAGCTCACCCTGTGGTTCGACCTGCCCGCGCCGGTGGCGGCCCAGCGCCTGGCCGGCGCTCGGGTGCCCGACAAATTTGAGTCGCAACCGGAGGCTTTTTTTGAACAAGTAGCGTCCGGCTACGCACGGCGCATGGCGCAGCAGCCGCAGCGATTTGCACAAATCAATGCCAACCAGAGCACAGATGCGGTTTGGCACGAGGTACTGAAGGCCGTAAAGGCCAAGGGATTTTTGGCACGATGACCGCGCCACCCTGGATCCAGGCGCAAGCCAAAGCCTTGTTGCAACAGCGCGGTCACGCCTGGCTGTTGACCGGGCCTTCAGGCCTGGGCCAGTATGGTTTGGGCATGGCCTTGGTTCGCGCCTGGTTGTGTGAGAACTCGGGCCAAATGGGCGCCTGCGGCCAGTGCGCAAGCTGCCACGCCATCGATGTGCGCACCCACGCCGACCTGTGTGTGCTGATGCCAGAGACGCGCATGCTCGAACTCGGCTGGCCGTTGGGTGAAAAGGCCCAGAGTGATATCGACGACAAAAAGCGCAAGCCCAGCAAAGAAATACGGGTCGAGGCCCTGCGTGACGCGATCGAGTTTGCGCAGCGCACCAGCGCACGCGGACGCGGCAAAGCGGTGCTGGTCTACCCGGCAGAAGACATGAATGCCATCGCGGCCAACGCCTTGCTCAAGACCTTGGAAGAGCCCCCAGGCGACGTCAAGTTCGTGCTTGCAAGCGAATCGGCGCACCAATTGCTGCCCACCATTCGCAGCCGTTGCCTGGCGCACGGCATGCAATGGCCTGACCAGGATGCGGCCCAGGCCTGGCTTCTCGCCCAAGGGATTGAGGCTAAGCAAGCGGCTGAGGCACTACTGGCTTGCGGCCAACGGCCCGAGGATGCCTTGGCTTGGGCGCAATCGGGGCGGGATCCGGCACATTGGGCCGGTTTTGCCAAGGCCATGGCCCGTGGCGATGTGGCCTATGTGCGGGACTGGAGCGGGCGTGAACTGTTGGACGCGCAGCATAAGTTGTGCCACGATCTG
This sequence comes from Comamonas sp. lk, assembly GCA_945901215.1. Lineage (GTDB taxonomy): Bacteria > Pseudomonadota > Gammaproteobacteria > Burkholderiales > Burkholderiaceae_C > Allorhodoferax. The sequence goes on along the minus strand of CAMDKE010000066.1, from coordinate 4,384 downwards.
CTGGCCATGGCGGTGAACGCACCGCCCCGGTTTTTCGCGCCGCAGACCCTTTGCGAACCAAGGTCGGTAGCGGCATTGACCCGCTGGAACCAACAGCTTAACGCCCATCAGCGCACCGCCGACCACCCATTTAATCCAGGCTTGCTCTTGGAGTCGTTGGTTTGCCAGGCCCAACACGCGCTTTCGACTGAACTGCCCTAAACCCTGCAAGAAATGAGCATTCGTATGTCAACACCCAACCCGCCCACCAGCACGCAGCCAACGCCCGGTTGGTCGGACTCCGTTTTGGGTAATCACGCAATGCGTCCCAGCGTCATGCAGCTCAATATCAAGGATGTTCCGAGTCTGTACAACGCCTATATTCCGGTTTTTACCGACGGCGGTATTTTTCTCCAAACCAGCCGCTCGTATGCCCTGGGCGACGAGTTGTATGTGCTGCTGACGCTGCCAAACGACCCGCAACGCCACGCCATTGCGGGTTTGGTGGCCTGGGTGACGCCGCCAGGGCAACCGGCCGGGCGGGTGCAGGGGGTGGGCATCCGCTTCCCGTCTGACCAACGCGCCGCAGCGGTCAAGGTAAAGATAGAGGCCTTGTTGGGCGACTTGTTGACCTCAGGTCGACCCACCCACACCATATAGGGCGCCCGTGTTTACCGATTCGCATTGCCACCTCACGTTTCCGGAACTCAGCCATGGCTTGGCCGGTATTCGCCAAGCCATGGCTGCGGCGCAGGTAAGCCGGGCATTGTGCATTTGCACTACTTTGGAGGAGTTTCCCCAAGTTCACGCCTTGGCCATGGAATACGACAACTTCTGGTCCACGGTGGGCGTGCACCCAGACAACGAGGGGGTAACCGAGCCCAGCGTGCAAGACCTGGTGCATCGCGGCAGCTTGTCCCGCGTGGTGGCCGTCGGTGAGACCGGGCTGGACTATTACCGGCTTAACGGCCGCATTCTGGCGGATATGCACTGGCAGCGTGAGCGCTTTCGTGTGCACATCCGCGCCGCGCAGATCCTGCAAAAACCCCTGGTTATCCACACACGCAGCGCATCTGACGACACGATTTCTATCCTGAAGGAAGAAGGCGAGGGGGGCTCGGGCCGATCAGCCGGCGGGGTCTTTCACTGCTTCACAGAGAGCCGTGAGGTGGCCCGAGCCGCATTAGACCTGGGCTTTTACATCTCTTTTTCAGGTATTTTGACCTTTAAGACCGCGCAAGATTTGCGGGATATTGCCGCCTGGATACCCTTGGATCGCATGCTGATTGAGACCGATAGCCCGTATTTGGCACCTATGCCGCACCGCGGCAAGACCAACAACCCGTCCTACGTGCCTTTGGTTGCACACCAGATTGCCCAGGTGCGCGGCTGCAGCGTCGAGTCGATTGGCCAGGCTACGAGTGATAACTTCTCCCTGCTTTTCCGAGGTGTTACGGCGTGAACAGTTTTGCAACTAGTTTAATTAATTACATTAGATATGCGGTCTATCTGATTGTATTTATTGGATTTTTTCCAGCGGTAGCCGGATCGTACGACGACTTTTTCACTGCGATAGCGCAGGATGATGGCGTTCGCATCAAACAGTTGCTTAAGCGCGGCTTTGATCCCAACACCATCAGCCCGACCGGTTTTCATGGGCTCGTTTTGGCAATTCGGACGCCATCGCCCCGTGCCATACAAACGCTTTTGGACGTACCGGGTATTGCAGTCGAGGTGCGCACACTTCAGGATGAAAGCCCCTTGATGCTGGCCGCTTTGGCGGGCATGAACGGTGTGTGTGAGCGATTAATCGCCCTAAACGCCGACGTCAACAAGACCGGCTGGACGCCTTTGCACTATGCGGCATCGCGCAGCCAGGTCGACACGGTTCGTCTGTTGCTTTCCCATTTTGCTTATGTAGACGCCGAGTCGCCCAACCGGACCACGCCGCTGATGATGGCCGCCATGTACGGTGACACGGCAACAGTCCAGGCGCTGCTCGACGCAGGCGCCGATGCAAGTTTGCTTAACGACAAGAACATGAGCGCAGTGGATTTCTCGGTGCAAGGGGGCAAGGAAGAATCGGCGAGGCTGATTGGGCGCTACCTGACCAAGCAAGGCACCAAGTGATTTTGTGGGCGTTGGCGCGGCTGCCCGGTGGCATGGGGCATCTGCATAACTTCATACGATGTGTATTATGTTAACAAACACATCGCATTGGCGAAGGTGCTTGCCGTAGAAGCCCTTTCCAAGCCCGGCACACAACTAAGCCCGAGCTTGTAGTCCCTAGGCTTTCAGCGCCGGGCTAAAGGCCATCAGACTCAGTATCTCAAACAGCATCTGCGCACCGGCCTGGGCGGTGTTGGTCGTGGCGTCATATTGGGGCGCAACCTCGACTACGTCGCCGCCCACCACATGCAGACCTTTGAGACCGTGCAATAGCGCCAGCGCCTCGCGCGTGCTCAAGCCGCCGATCTCGGGCGTTCCGGTGCCGGGTGCAAAAGCGGGATCGAGGCCGTCGACGTCAAACGTCACGTAAGTCGGCCCATCGCCCACCACGGCGCGGGCCATGCGCACGATCTCGTCAATCCCCAGACGCTGAACTTCTTCGGCGTGGACCACGGTCATTCCCGCGTCTTTGGAAAACTCCCAGAGGTATTCGGACGACCCGCGAATGCCGATCTGGATACAGCGCGCCGGGTCCAACACCCCATCAAGCACCGCCAGGCGAAAGGGCCCACCGTGATGAAACCGGGTCTGGTCAAACTCGCCACCGGTGTCGCAGTGCGCGTCAATGTGCACCATGCCAACCGGCCCAGACCGCCCCAGCGCCTTCATGATCGGGTAGGTAATGGAGTGGTCACCCCCTACCGTCAAGGGAAGCACGCCCTGATCAGCTACAAGGGTGTACCAACGTTCCAGGTCTTGTATGCACATCGGCAGGCTGTAGCGGCTGCGAAACGGCACATCGCCGACGTCGGCCACGCGCAGCGTGTGCACCGGCGCTACCTGCAGCGCATGGTTGTAGGGGCCAATGCGTTCCATGGTTCGTAGCGCCCGAGGGCCAAAACGGGCGCCAGGCCGGTTGCTGGCACCCAGGTCCATGGGCGCACCGATAAGGGCGACTTGCAGGTCGCCAAAGTCGGGCGCCACAGTGTCAACAGCCCGCGCCGGCGCCGACAGCAGCGTGGGAATGCCAGCGTAGGGCGCAGCGCGCGTACCACCTTCCGAAAAGATACTTGCGGCCACCTGTTTGAACAGCGGGTCGTGCATATCGGCAGCGGTGCCGCTGTATTTGGCACGCAAGGCGGCTAGTTGGTGTTCGCTCAATGGCATCGAAATTCCTCAAGTCGAGGCTTGGATGGTAGTGCAGTCCTTTGAGGAGAACCTTGGGGTCGCCCACTTTACAGAACAAGGGTTAGCCAGCTTGCCAAGCACGGCCGATTGCAGCACCGTACAGGCCATTACAAACGGAGCAAAGCATGATGGTGGGTGCGTGGTGGATTTGGCCGGTGGTTGCGCTGATTTATGGGGTTTTCCGGCTGTGGTATGACAACTGGCGCGGACCGCTGACGACCCAAGAGATTGAGGACTTTATGGCGAAAGCAGCTCAATCATCCGCCGCCAGCACCACTGAATCAGCCGTATTGCGCGCCTTTCTCGAAGCGGACGACGGAAACGAGTTTGTGATGAGCAATATGGTCGGATTGCATACCCGGCCGGTCTTGCACCCTGCTACGGGTGCACCTACTTCTGCGCTTGAACTCTTTCAGGAATACGGGCGGCGCTTCGTGCCAGTGCTTTTTCGCCATGGCGGCCATCCCCTTCTGGCCATGCGCAAGGTCGGTGGCTATGTGGACTCGTGGCAGACGCCTCCAGACCCCGGTTGGCACATCGTTGGTGCCATGCGGTACCGCAGCCGACGCGACATGATGCGGATCGCCTCAGACCCCGGTCTGAAGCAGGCCCACCCCTTTAAGGCGACGGCCACGGCGGTGACTTTTTCTTTTCCTGCCCACGTGTTCATAGGCTTTGCTTTGAGACCCCGTGCCTCGGTGGCGCTGATTCTGGCGCTGCTGGCGGCCTTGGTTCACCTGGGCAGCTTGATGGCGCTCCTGAGCAAATAGCCCACATTTACCTGTACTACCTCCATGAAAACCTTAATCACCGAAATGTTCGGAATTCAGCACCCCATCATCCAAGGCGGCATGCACTACGTGGGCTTTGCCGAACTGGCCGCCGCCGTTTCCAATGCGGGCGGCCTGGGCATCATCACCGGTCTGACGCAACGCACACCTGTAGCGCTTGCCGCAGAAATTGCCCGCTGCCGCGCGATGACGGACAAACCTTTTGGAGTGAACCTGACCTTTTTGCCCACCGTGAGCTCGCCAGACTACCCCGGCTA
>CAMDKE010000065.1 GCA_945901215.1 Comamonas sp. lk | reverse complement strand
GTAGACGCTGCGCCCGTTCACGGCGTGGTGTACCAGTTTGTAATCGGCTGCGCCCAAGAGTGGATGCCCGGCGTGGTGGCCCCAGCGGGCGCGGTCGATGACGCCCTGGGGATGCTCAATGCGAAAGCCCACCGAAAAGGGCTTGGCCTGCATCGCTACGCCGCGCGACCACAGCATGGCAAAGGTGTCGCGCGCGCTGTGGCCCAGCGCCATGACCACGTGGTCAGCGGCCAGTTCTTGCAGGGCGCCGCTGGCCAGGTCCAGTACCTGCAGGCCGCAGATGTGAAGCGCTTCGCCGTCGGCTCTGGCGGCGCTTGCTGGCGCAGTGCGGATGTCCACCACCCGCTGGTTAAAGCGTACTTCGCCGCCGAGGGCGATGATGCGCGCGCGCAGGTTTTCCACCACCTTGACCAGCTTGAACGTGCCAATATGCGGGTGCGCCTCGACCAATATTTCGGGCGGTGCTCCCGCTTCCACCAGCTCTTGCATCACCTTGCGCCCCAGGTGGCGCGGGTCTTTGATTTGGCTCCACAGCTTGCCGTCTGAGAAAGTGCCTGCGCCGCCTTCACCAAACTGCACATTGCTCTCAGGGTGCAGCGTGTGTTTGCGCCACAGGTCCCAAGTGTCTTTGGTGCGCTGGCGCACCGCCGGGCCGCGTTCGAGCACGATGGGCTTAAAACCCATTTGCGCCAGCAACAACGCGGCAAACATCCCACAAGGTCCAAACCCCACCACCACCGGGCGCAGCGGCATGCTTGCCGGGGCCTGGCGTACAGTGTGGTAGCCCATGTCGGGCGTGACGCCAATGTGCGGGTGCGCGACAAACTGCGCCAGCAAGCGCGCCTCATGCGCCGCGTCCAGCGCCACGTCCACGATAAACACCGCCAGAATGTTGGCCTTGCGCGCGTCAAAGCTGCGTTTGAACACCTGCAGTTCTGCAATGTCGGCTTGGGTCACGCCAAGGGTCTGCGCGGCCATGCGTTTGAGCGTTTCTAGCGGGTGGATCACTGGATGGCGGTCGGCCTCCGTTTCGCTGGGTGCGTCTGCGGCGCGCCGGGCCAGTACTGGCAGGGCGGTGAGCGGCAGTTTAAGTTCGGTCAGGCGGATCATGGCTTTGCGGCTGTGGCTTGTAGTTATCAAGCGAGAGGGGGATCATACGGCGCGCAATGCACGGGTGTGGGCCCCTAGGGGCTGCGGCTAAAATGGGGAAGTCCGACGCGCCGCACCCGTGCAGTGCAGGCCTATGCGTCAGGCCCGCAAGGGCCCCTGCGGATCCCAGCGGTCCCATTTTTTGCCTGTCCATTACCGATGACACCATGATTCACATTACGCTACCCGATGGTTCCCTGCGCGAGTTTCCCGGTCCGGTGACCGTGGCCGAGGTTGCGTCGTCTATTGGCGCCGGTCTGGCAAAAGCAGCTTTGGCAGGCAAGATTGGCGGCGTGGTGGTGGACACCAGTCATATCATCCACGCCAATAGCACTCTGTCCATCATCACGGCCAAAGACGCCGATGGCCTGGAGGTGCTTCGCCATTCCACCGCGCACTTGCTAGCCTATGCGGTCAAGGCCTTGTTCCCAGACGCACAGGTCACCATCGGTCCGGTGATTGAGCACGGGTTCTTCTACGATTTCTCCTACAAACGGCCGTTTACACCCGACGACTTGGCGCTCATAGAGAAAAAAATGACCGAGCTCGCTGCCAAAGACGAGCCAGTCACACGCCGCGTTTTGCCGCGCGACGCAGCGGTGGCATATTTCAAAAGCCTGGGAGAGCACTACAAGGCGGAGATTATTGAAAGCATTCCCGCCGACCAGGATGTCTCTTTGTACCGCGAGGGTGATTTTGAAGACCTGTGCCGCGGCCCCCACGTGCCCAGCACAGGCAAACTCAAATTCTTCAAGTTAATGAAGCTGGCTGGTGCCTATTGGCGCGGTGACCACAAGAATGAAATGTTGCAACGCATCTACGGCACAGCTTGGGCCACGAAGGATGAGTTGCAGCAGCATCTGGCCATGCTCGAAGAAGCCGAAAAACGGGATCATCGCAAGCTCGGACGAGAACTCGACCTGTTTCATATTGACGACCACGCCCCAGGACTGGTTTTTTGGCATCCTAAAGGCTGGACTCTGTGGCAGGGTGTAGAGCAGTACATGCGCCGCGTTTACCAAGACAATGGCTACCTAGAAGTTAAAGGCCCGCAAATCATTGACAAAGGCTTGTGGGAAAAGACTGGCCACTGGGACAAATACCGCGAAAACATGTTCGTCACCGAGTCGGAAAAGCGGGAATACGCGTTGAAGCCAATGAACTGCCCCGGCCATATCCTGATCTTCAAGCAGGGCATCAAGAGCTACCGAGATCTGCCATTGCGCTACGGAGAATTTGGCCAGTGCCACCGTAACGAACCCTCAGGTGGCCTGCACGGCATCATGCGCGTGCGGGGCTTTACACAAGATGACGGCCATATTTTCTGCACGGAAGACCAAATCCGGCAGGAATGCGTGAGCTACACCGCCTTGTTGCAAAAGGTTTACGCCGACTTCGGCTTTAAGAACATCATTTACAAGGTGGCGACCCGGCCCGCGCAGCGCATTGGCAGTGACGCAATTTGGGATAAAGCGGAGGCGGCGCTTATTGAGAGTCTGCAGGCCTCTGGCTGCGAGTTCGAGCTATCGCCGGGTGATGGGGCGTTCTACGGCCCCAAGATTGAATACACATTGAAGGATGCGATCGGCCGGCAATGGCAATGCGGCACTATGCAAGTCGATTTCTCCATGCCTGAGCGTCTGGACGCTGAATACGTGGGTGAGGATGGGGCCCGCCACCGCCCGGTCATGCTGCACCGTGCCATCGTCGGGAGCCTGGAGCGTTTTATCGGAATATTGATCGAAGAAAGCGCTGGCGCGCTGCCGACTTGGCTGGCGCCTGTGCAAATTGCGGTGCTAAATATCACCGATGCGCAGGGTGAATACGCCAGAAATGTTGCCAAAACGCTGAAAAATCAAGGGCTTAGGGTGGACTTAGACCTCCGGAATGAAAAAATCACGTATAAAATACGCGAGCATTCGATGCAGAAGCTGCCTTTTCTCTTGGTTGTAGGTGACAAAGAGATGGCGGCGGGTTCCGTCGCAGTGCGCGCCCGGGGTGGGAATGACCTCGGTGTGATGTCTCTTGATGCATTCGTGCAACTCATTTCATCCGACATCACTGATAAATCCATTGTCTCAAGGGTTTCCTAAGATAAACCGGTATTTTGCGCGCGGCGCGGTTGTAGCCCTTTTTTTGGGCAAATATTGTGAAGGATTGAGCCATCGCTACTGAATTTCGTGACCGTCGCCAACGCGAAGAGCGTAAGCACCGCCTGAACCGGGAAATCATGGCCCCGGAAGTCCGCCTCTCGGGTATTGAAAATGAGCCGCTAGGTGTCGTCAATATCAATGATGCCTTGCGCATGGCCGGCGAGTTGGATGTGGACTTGGTTGAAATTTCCGCCACTGCCATACCCCCGGTATGCCGCTTAATGGACTACGGTAAATTCAAGTACCAAGAGCAGAAAAAAGCGGCGGAAGCGAAGTCCAAGCAAAAGGTCATTGAGGTCAAGGAAGTTAAATTCCGGCCCGGTACGGACGATGGTGACTACAACATCAAAGTGCGCAACATCAAGCGCTTTTTGGAGGATGGTGACAAGTGCAAGATTACGCTGCGGTTCCGCGGTCGTGAAATTACCCACCAGGAAATTGGCCTGGCCTTGTTGCAGCGCATGCGCGAAGAGTTGGCGGACTTGATTGTGGTGGAGCAGTTTCCTAAATTAGAAGGACGCCAAATGGTCATGATGATCGCGCCGGGTAAGAAAAAGCCAGGTGGAGCAGCCAAGCCGGTTCAGGAGTTGGCTGCATAGAAAAGAATGGTTGGAGCCGGTTTGGTCACTGGCATCGACTTTAAAAGTGGCTCGGGGCCAACAAGGCTGGAAATTCTTTCCAGACGCCTCACGAGCACAAGATAGAAGGAGCATCAACATGCCCAAAATGAAGACCAAGAGCGCGGCGAAAAAACGCTTTCGCGTTCGTCCTGGTGGCACCGTCAAGCGCGGTCAAGCCTTCAAACGTCACATCCTGACCAAGAAGACCACCAAAAATAAACGCCACTTGCGCGGCTCCACTGCTGTCCATGAGACCAATATGGGTCACATGGCACAGATGCTGCCCGGCCGTGGTATTTGATTAACGACGAACAAGGAGTAAACACATGCCTCGCGTCAAACGTGGTGTAACGGCTCGCGCCCGCCACAAAAAAGTTCTCGCCCTTGCCAAGGGTTTCCGCGGTCGCCGCGGTAATGTCTTCCGCGTCGCTAAAGAAGCGGTAATGAAGGCTGGGCAATATGCCTACCGTGACCGCCGTACCAAAAAGCGGGTGTTCCGTCAGTTGTGGATTGCGCGTATCAACGCCGCAGCCCGTCAATGCGGCATGACCTACAGCCAGTTCGCCAACGGACTGAAAAAAGCGCATATCGAGATCGACCGCAAGGTTCTGTCCGATATCGCGGTGCACGATATGGCCGCTTTTGCGGGCATTGTGGAGCAAGTGAAAGCCAAGCTGGCCGCCTGATTCCCGTCCCCTGCGCCTTGAAAAGTGGCGCATGGCGCACCAGAGACAAGGGCTAGAGCTTGTAAAAGCGCTAGCCCTTTTTCCTTGACTCCCGAGATTGATCGTTTTGCTATGACCGACCTGTTTGAGATCGTCGACGCCGCCACCGCTGCCTTTGCCCAGGCAGTGACGCCGGCTGAACTTGAAAACGCCAAGGCCCTGTTCCTCGGCAAGTCCGGCCGCATGACAGAGCTGATGAAGGGCATGGCCGCACTCAGCGTGGACGAGAAAAAGTCGCGCGGTGCTGCCATTAACGTGGCCAAACAGTCGATCGAGGCCGCACTCACCCAGCGCCGCCAGGCCCTGGCCGATGCCGAATTGCAACTGCAATTGCAAGCCGAGGCGCTGGATGTGACTCTGCCCGGCCGTCAGCGTGGCGCCGGCGGTTTGCACCCTGTGTCGTTGACGCTGGAGCGCATTGAGGCCATTTTTGGTTCCATGGGCTTTGACGTGGCACTGGGCCCCGAGATTGAGACAGACTGGTTCAACTTCACCGCGCTCAACACGCCCGAAGACCATCCCGCGCGTTCGATGCATGACACTTTTTATGTCGAAGGCGGCACCGACAAAGCGCCCCTGTTGCTGCGCACCCACACCAGCCCGATGCAAATCCGCTATGCGGTGCAGCACGTCAAAAAATACCGCGCCGCCGCTGGCGACTCCAGCGATAGCCTGTTTGCCGGTGATATGCCCGAGATTCGCGTGATCGCCCCCGGACGTACCTACCGTGTGGACAGCGACGCCACGCATTCGCCCATGTTCCACCAGTGCGAAGGCCTGTGGGTGGGGGAGAACGTGAGCTTCAAAGACCTGAAGTTCGTGTTTACCGACTTTTGCCGCACATTTTTCGAAAGCGATGACCTGGTCTTGCGCTTTCGCCCCAGTTTTTTCCCGTTTACCGAGCCCAGCGCCGAGATTGACATCCAGTTTGCCGGAGGCCCCCTGGCCGGGCGCTGGCTGGAAGTGGCCGGTTCTGGTCAGGTCCATCCCAATGTGATTCGCAATATGGGCCTGGACCCCGAAAAATTCATCGGCTTTGCCTTTGGCATGGGCCCGGACCGCCTGACCATGCTGCGCTATGGTGTCAACGACCTGCGTCTGTTTTTTGATGGCGACATCCGCTTTCTCTCGCAGTTCCAATAATCCCAATAAGAGCCTATGCAATTCCCTGAATCCTGGTTGCGGGCCTTTTGCAACCCGCCGCTCACCACCGCACAACTGGCGCACACCCTGACCATGGCGGGCCTGGAGGTGGAAGACCTCAAGCCCGTGGCGCCGCCGTTTAGCCACATAGTTGTGGGCGAAATCCGCCATGCCGAGCAGCACCCCAACGCCGACCGCTTGCGTGTTTGCAAGGTCGACGTGGGAGCGCCTGAGCTGCTCAATATCGTGTGCGGCGCGCCCAATGCCCGCGTGGGCATCCGTGTGCCCTGTGCCCTGGTGGGCGCCGAGTTGCCTCCCGGCGCTGACGGCAAGCCCTTCGTCATCAAAGTCGGGCAATTGCGCGGCGTGGAGAGCCAGGGCATGTTGTGTTCGGCCAAAGAGCTGCAGCTCGCCGATGACCATGGCGGACTGCTAGAGCTCGCGCCAGACGCACCTTTGGGCCAAAGCATTCGGGAGCACCTGAACCTGGACGACACCTTGTTCACGCTCAAGCTCACGCCCAATCTTGCGCATTGCCTGAGCGTCTATGGCGTGGCCCGCGAAGTGGCGGCCCTCACCGGCGCGCCGCTGCTGGCGCCCGAATTTCCCCCAGTTGCCTTGGGTAATGCTGATACCCTGAAAGTGACGGTCAGTGCCCCCGATCTGTGCGGTCGTTTTTCCGGCCGCTTGATTCGCAACCTTAATCCGCAAGCCAAGACGCCGCAATGGATGGTGGACCGCCTGGCGCGCTGCGGCCAGCGCAGCGTCACCGCCTTGGTGGACATTTCTAATTACGTGATGTTTGAGCTGGGCCGCCCATCGCATATTTTTGACCTGGACAAAATCCACGGCGGCTTGGACGTGCGCTGGGGCAGGTCGGGGGAGCAGATCAAGCTGCTCAATGGCAACACGGTCGAAGTCGATGGCCAGGTGGGTGTGATTGCCGATGAGCAACAAGTCGAATCGTTGGCGGGCATCATGGGCGGTGACGCCACTGCAGTGTCCGACGCCACGCGCCATGTGTATGTGGAAGCTGCTTTCTGGTGGCCCAGGGCGATTGCAGGGCGCTCGCGGCGCTTCAACTTTTCCACCGACGCCGGCCACCGCTTTGAGCGCGGCGTGGACCCCGCGTCCACGGTGGAGCATATTGAGCGCCTCACGCGGCTGATTGTGGACATCTGCGGCACGCCCGACACGACGTGCGGCCCGGTCGACGACCAGCAGCCCCACATGCCGGTGCCTGCGCCCGTGCAACTGCGGGTGGCGCGCGCCGCAAAAATTATTGGCATGCCCTTGACCCAGGCGCAGTGCTTTGACGCCTTGCGCGCTCTGGGGCTTGATGTCGCCCAGGCCGAGGGTGTTTTGACCGTGGTGCCGCCGACTTTCCGCTTTGACCTGCAGATCGAAGAAGACCTGATTGAGGAAGTGGCCCGCATGGTGGGCTACGACCAGTTGCCGCACACGCCGCCGCTGGGGCCGATCACCGCCAAGCTGCGCCCCGAGGCGCAACGCAGCCCGTTTGCCGTGCGCCGCGCGCTGGCAGCCATGGGCTATCAGGAAACCATCAATTTTAGCTTTGTGGAAGAGCGCTGGGAGCGCCAGCTGGCGGCCAATACCGCGCCTATCAAACTGCAAAATCCGATTGCCAGCCAGATGAGCGTGATGCGCTCGTCGCTCATTGGTTCGCTGGTGCAAGTGCTGCAGTTCAACCAAGCGCGCAAGGCGCCGCGCGTCCGGGTGTTTGAGCTGGGTCGCGTGTTTCTGCGCAATGCGGCGGTACAAAACACCGACACCACGGTGCAAGGTTTCGACCAGCCGATGCGGGTGGCCGGATTGGCGTCGGGCTCGGTGGATGCGCTGCAATGGGGGCGCAAAGACACCGGGGTCGATTTCTTTGATGTCAAGGGCGACGTTAAGGCGCTTTTTGCCCCGCTGAAGCCAGACTTTCTGCCCGGTATGCACCCCGCGATGCATCCCGGTCGTTGCGCCCAGGTCATGGTGAGCGGTCGCTCTATTGGCTACGTTGGAGAACTCCACCCCCAATGGCGCCAGGCCTATGAACTGAACCAGAGCCCGGTGGTGTTTGAACTCGATTTGGGCGCGGTGCTGCAAACCCGCGTTGCTGTGGCGCAAGCGGTGCCCAAGCTCCAGGCCGTGCAGCGCGATATCGCCGTGCTGGTGGCCGACTCGGTGTCACACAGCAGCCTGATGGCTGAAATTTTTGCTGCACCCACCCTGGGCTTGCTGCAGGATGCGCAACTTTTTGACGTGTACCGTCCTGTAGGTCAAGCATCGGATAGTGCTGGGACTCCCCTGCGCAGTCTGGCTGTGCGCTTGACGCTACACAGCGACGTTGCCACCTTGACGGAAGAGCAAATTGACTCTACCGTAGAGGCGGTCATAGCCCAACTCACGCGGCAGCTTGGTGCACGCCTTCGGGCATAGGCCTCGGTGTGATTGCCTTGAAATCGAAAGAAGCATGATGGAGATATCTGTTGACAGCCTGGAGACCTCGGCCGTTACCAAGGCCCAGTTGGCCGAGCTGCTGTTTGAGCAACTCGGCCTGAACAAGCGCGAGTCAAAAGACATGGTTGACGCGTTTTTCGACTTGATTGCTGCGCGCCTGGTTGATGGTTCGGATGTCAAAATTTCTGGCTTTGGAAACTTTCAAATCCGCACCAAAGCGCCACGCCCAGGCCGTAACCCGCGCACCGGCGAAGCCATCGCCATCGACGCCAGGCGGGTCGTCACCTTCCACGCCAGCCACAAGCTCAAAGACCAAATTCAAGACGACGGCAAGCCCTCAGCGTAGTCGGTCGAACTATTTTTCGCTTTTTGCATCTTGGCCGCCCAGCGCTTCATTGCGTCCAAGCCGTACTTAGAGTAATCTCTGCACCCCCGCGCCTATCATATTGATTTCCATGGAGAATATCCTCCCAGCTATCCCCGCTAAACGCTACTTCACGATTGGTGAGGTTGGGGAATTGTGCGGGGTCAAACCGCATGTGCTGCGCTACTGGGAACAGGAATTTACCCAACTGCGCCCGATGAAGCGGCGCGGCAACCGTCGCTATTACCAGCACCACGAAGTGCTCATGATCCGCCGCATCCGCGACTTGCTGTATGACAAGGGCTTTACGATCAGCGGTGCGCGCAACCGCTTACAAGAACTCGGTGAGCTCTCAGGGGACTCCCGCCCCGAAGCGGAGCTTGGTTCCGAACAATTTCAGACCATTGGTGAGGCCATGCACATGTCGCCTGAAAATGATGTCGCGCCCACACTGCTTTGCGGTGACAAACCCGGCGATTCATGGTTGGAATTCCGCTCGGAGCTGCTGGAAATTAGAGAGATGCTCTGCACACCGGATCAATGAAAGCGGGCTTCAGACGGTTATAATTGAGGGCTGATTCGGTGTGTGGCGCAGCCTGGTAGCGCACTTGCATGGGGTGCAAGGGGTCGAAGGTTCGAATCCTTTCACACCGACCATTAGACAGTTTAAAGGCCGCTAGGTATGACTACTTAGCGGCTTTTTTCATTGGTAAATCAATCATTTACGCAATAAGAACCACTAACGAAGGCTATTGACTGATAAGCCAAAGTGGGGGAACATACGGGGGAACAAGTCGGAGAAAACAGGGTTTTGGGGGTAATTGTTCCCCCGTTCCCCAATGAAACCCGGTTGTTCCCCCAGTCTGAAATAGGAGTTGTTCCCCCATGTTGACCGATGCCGAATGCAAAAACGCGACTTGCCCGCCGGGAAAAACACGGGCGCGGCTGGCTTGTTCTGGCGGTTTGTACCTTGAAGTCAGTCCGGCGGGGTCAAAACGATGGTTCTACAAATACCGCAAAGATGGCAAAGAGGGTCGCATGGCTTTGGGCAGTTACCCAGACGTAGGCGCAAAGGATGCCCGCAAAGCCCGTGACGCGGCGAAGTTGAAAAAATCCACCGGGGTTGATCCGGTACAGGTGCGCAAGGTTGAAAAGCTGAAAGCCACCACACCGGACGCGGCCACTTTTAAGGTAACGGCGCTGGAATGGTACGCAATGAAGCTGGACAGTTGGAGCAGTCATTACGCCATTCGGGAAAAGCGCAACCTTGAAAAAGACCTGTTCCCATTTTTGGGGGCGCGGCGTATCAGCGACATTGAAGCAATCGAGCTACTGGCCACGGTGCGCAGGGTAGAGGAACGCGGCGCGTTAGATGTTGCACACCGGGTATTGACCACGGCGGGGCAAGTCTGGCGCTATGCGGTTGCCACGGGCCGGACACCACGCGACATAACCGCCGATATTCGCGGCGCATTGAAGCCCCACCACGGCAAACACTTTGCAGCCATTACCGACCCGGTAAAGCTGGGCGAACTGATCCGCGTGATCCGTGGCTATCAGGGCGGGCCGATAGTGCGGGCGGCGCTGCAATTGGCACCTATGCTATTTCAGCGACCCGGCGAACTACGGGCGGCGGCATGGGCTGAATTTGATCTTGACGGGGCTATGTGGACTATTCCAGCGGCTCGCATGAAACGAAGCGTTGACGGTAAGCGCAACGGCGACCCGCACCAAGTGCCACTGCCCGCACAGGCCGTGGAAATACTGCGCAAGCTGCACCCGTTGACCGGGCATGGCCCATTGTTGTTTCATGGTGAGCGCAGCCACGACAGGCCAATCAGTGACAACACCCTGCGGGCGGCGCTGTTGACGCTAGGCTACGGGCCGGATGCACAGAGCGTGCATGGTTTCCGGGCAACGGCGCGCACGCTGCTGGCAGAGGAATTGAATATTGACCCGCTGGTGATCGAAGCACAGTTAGCGCACGCGGTGAAGGATGCCAATGGCCGGGCCTATAACCGCACGCAGTACCTGAAACACCGCACAGCCATGATGCAGCAATGGGCGGACTATTTGGACAAGCTGGCTACTGGTGCTGAGGTGA
>CAMDKE010000064.1 GCA_945901215.1 Comamonas sp. lk | reverse complement strand
CGATTCACTCTGAGCCCTGAAGACCGCACCCGAGAAAACGACCATGGAACTCAAACGCATCCTCGCCAACGACACCAAGAGTGCCACCGACCGCGCCATGGCCCTGTATGGGCGCGACGTTTTGATCATCTCCAACCATACCGTTGACGGACAAACTGAACTGGTGGTGGCTCTTGACATTGGTGAGCAAAGCATGGACTCCACCGTGTCTGCGCCGCTTGCCACCGCCCAATCAGCGTCGGCCCAGGCCCCTTCGAGCAACTTTATGGACCACCTGGCCCAGGCCCAAGGCCGCGCACCCCTTAGGCAAGAGGGCGCCGGTGGGCGCAAAGAACCTGTTTTGGCCAAGGTCGATGATGAGCGCGACTACCTTCGCAGTCGTGAAATCATGGACATGATCCGTGACGAGCTGGCCAGCTTGCGCCGCGAAATAAGCCTGAGCCAAAAAACCCTGGGTTGGCAAAGCAGCCTGAACCTTTCGCCCGAGGTGGAAGATTTGCTGGGCTCGTTTACCCGGGCGGGCATGCCCACGGGACTGCGCACCTTGTTGCTCGACACCGTTAAAGACATGCGCAGTGAGCACGAAGCCTTGCTGGCCGTTCGCAGCCAACTCGAGCAAATCGCGCGCCGGCCCAGCGTTGCCCTGCCCATGTCGGGCATTCACCTGCTTGCCGGTCCCTCGGGCTCGGGCAAGTCCATGATGGTGATGCGCCTGGCCAACCATGCAGCCGCACAGATGGGCCACGACAAAGTGGCCATCGTCAGTTACCGTGACGAACGCGTGGGTGCTTGGGCACACACCCAAACCATGGCCGCCCAGGTTGGCGTGGAATGTTTTCGTGCCGACACGAGCGTTGAGCTCAGTACCGTGCTCGACGCGCTGGCGGGTCGGCGCTTGGTTCTGATTGACACGGCCGGCGCCCACATGCCCGAGCGCATCACCGAAATCCAGTCGGCGTGCCCTGCCTGTGAGGCCCACGCCGTGGTTTCTGCAGACGCGTCTTCGGCCACTTTGCGGCGCACCCTGAGGACTTCGGGCATACGCTGGAACAGCCTGATGGTGAGCAAGCTCGACGAATCCATACAGCCTTGGCCTTTGGTGGAGTTTCTCTGCGATAATTTTCTGTCGCTCTCAGCCGCGAGTGATGGGCCCCAGCTTGGCGCTTTGAAGCGCGATCTGGGCACCGGTGCGTTGGTTGAAATGGCGGTGGCCCAGCTCTCCAGGGTGCCCGAATCCGTGGCTCCTTTGGCATCCATCCAGGTGGCAAAGCCCATTTCAATCAAGTTGCAACCGCCATCGCCACGACTTTTTGCGTCGGCAAGCCCACGGGGCTTGCGAGGCCCCTTCAATTGAGAAACCTGTAAATCCATAATGAAAAAGTCGGTTCGTACGGAAGTTATCGGCATCGCTAGCGGGAAAGGCGGTGTGGGTAAAACAACAGTGGCCGTGAACTTGGCGATTTCGCTGAGCATGATGGGCCACCGCGTGATGTTGTTTGATGCCGATTTGGGGCTGGCCAATTCCCAAATTGCACTGGGCTGCGCGTGCCCCTTTAATTTGAGCCACTTCATGAGCGGCCAAAAAACCTTGCAAGAGATTACCGTCACCTCGCGCCATGGCGTCATGCTGGTACCGGGAGCATCTGGAGTCAAAGAGCTTGCGGCCCTTACCCGCGTGCAGGCCTCGCGTATCGTCCAGGCCTTTAGCGCCCTGGAGGACGAGATTGATTACCTGATTGTGGATATGGCTGCCGGAATTTCCCCCTCGGTGCTGGCGTTCATGGGGGCTTGCCAGCGGCGGTTTATTGTGGTGCGTGACGACCCGTCGTCAATTGCAGACGCCTACGGCACCATCAAAGTGCTGATTCAGGATTACGACCTCAATGAGATCTACATCATTCCCAATGCCGTAGCCAGCCAGGCCGACGGTCAAAACCTGTTTCGCCGCATCAACCAAGTGTGTGCCCAGTTTTTGAACTACACCACGCACTACCTGGGCTCGGTGGAAAATGACGACATGATTCTGGCGGCCCACAAAAAATACGAACCGGTCATGGAGTACGCGCCGCGCAGCAACAGCGCGCGGGATTTCAAGCGCCTGGCCAAGTCCATCACGCAAATGCCGCCCATTGCCAACTTTTCGGGCGGAATGCAGTTTTTTGTCGAACGACTGGTTCGGTACCAAGCCTGAACCGCAATGGCCGTGTCCACCCGCTTGTATGAAGACGCCCACGACAACAGCGAAGCGCTGGTGTTGGCGCATTTGGGCATGGTCAAGCGGGTCGCACTGCACTTGAAAGTGCGCATCCCACCGTTTATGGAGCTCGATGAGCTGATTCAGGTGGGAATGATTGGTTTATTAGAGGCCGCGCGGGCTTACAACCCGTCCAAAGGCATCGAGTTTGAGAATTTTGCTCTTAGCCGTGTGCGCGGGGCCATATTGGACGAAGTGCGCCAACTGTCCTACCTGCCGCGCTCAGCGGTGGCTTTTAACAAATCTGAAAACAAGGCGACCAATGTGTTGGCCAGCGAGCTCGGTCGGGCACCCACCGAGTCTGAGCTTGCCGACCACCTGGGAGACGACCTGGATATGTTCCAAAAGCGCCGGGGCAACGCCAAACGCTTTGAGACCATGTCCATGGAGGTGCTGACCGACGAAGTCATGGGCATTGCGGACGACCGCTCGCGCCAGCCTGACGCGATCGTGGAGCACCAGGACTTTATGCGCGCCGTTACGCAGGCGATTTCCGAGCTTCCCGAGCGCGACCAATTGCTGATGTCGCTGTATTACGTCGAAGAGCTCAATCTCAAAGAAATCGGGGAAACCCTGGGTGTCACCGAGTCCCGCATTAGCCAGTTATTGACGGGAATTGTGAAAAAGCTGCGGGTGATGCTCCAAATTGAAGGCGCCCCGAAAACGCCGCCAACAAAGGCCAGTCGTGCGCACCAGGTCTGAAAAGCTCAAGTTTTCAAAAACCGTGTCGATGTCCAGTGGGTACGCAAACCCAGTAGGAGAAACCGACATGCGACTTCATTTCAAAGCCATGGAATCTTATGGTTCTGACAATTTGGCATCCCAGGCATCCGTTGCAAACAACGTGGCCTTGATTCAGATGCTGTTTGACGGATTGGTCGATAGCCTGGCTGCGGCCCACGGCCACCTGAAGCACGGCGCAACCCAGGAAAAAGGAAAGTGCATTTCCCGTGCCAGCCGCATCGTGGTGGGCTTGCAAGGTTCGCTCGATTTTGCCAAAGGCGGCGAGTTGGCACAAAACTTGAATGACTTGTACAGCTACGTGACCAGGCGTCTGATTTTCGCCAATGCCCACAACGACCTCTCGGCTTTGGAAGAGGTGCAGGGCTTGATGGTCGAAATTCGAAGCGCGTGGCAAGAAGTGCCCGCCTTGCTGCCGGTGCAACTGGCGGCAAAACTGCACTGATCGGGCGCAGGTGCCCGCTGCACGGCGGCGCTTGTGTCGGTTTGAATTTGCGCTCCAACCCGTTTAGGTTGGTGTTTACCAGGTGGATGGGCTAGAACGCGGCCGTCCACTGTCCTTTTTTGGGAACGACTATGTTTGGCATCATTGGAATCGTATTTTTGAATGTCTGCGTGTTCGGCAGTTTCATTGTGGGCGGAGGCAGTCTGGCTCCGTTCATCCACGCTGCGCCCATTGAGGGCTGGTGCATTTTGGGCTCGGCCATCGGTGGCATGCTGATCGGTAACAGCCCGGACGTGGTCAAGGCGGTTTTCGCCGGGATTGGGCGGACCTTCAAGGGCTCCAAGTACCACAAGGATGACTACCTCAACACCATTTTCTGCGTCTCCAAAGTCATGAAGACGCTCAAGGCTGAAGGTGCAGTCGCACTGGAAGCCCACATCGAAACCCCCGAGTCCAGCGCTATTTTTAGTGAATACCCCAAAATCTTGGCGGACCACGCCTTGTTGCACCTGATTACCGACACGGTCCGTCTGATGGTGGTGTCTCAGGGAACTTTGAGCCCCATGGCGGTGGAAGAGGTGATGGACAGCTCCATCAAATCCCACCACCACGATGAACTCAAGGCTTCTGACGCCATTGGCACCCTGGCAGGTGCATTGCCTGCGCTAGGTATTGTGTCGTGCGTGATGGGCGTGGTGAAAACCATGGAGCAAATTGACCAGCCGCCGGCTATCTTGGGTGGCTTGGTGGGCGCTGCGCTGGTGGGAACGTTTATTGGCGTGTTTTTGGCGTACGGATTTTTTGAGCCCTTTGCCAAGCGCCTGGCGCAAATCATTGAGGACGAGGCCTGTATGTACGGCGTGGTCAAACAGATCATCATCGGAACCATGCACGGCCACCCCATGCCCTTGATTCTGGAAGCCGCCCGCGTATGTATCAGCCACCACAACCAACCCAGTTTTGCAGAAGTTTTTGACGGTTTGCGGGGTAAATAAGCATGGCCACTGAGGCTGCACCCGCCACTGAAGAGGAAAATAAGGCCGATGCCGCCGCTGCACCGGGGGCAGCGGACGTTGAGGCGCCGCCGGCAGAAGCCGCCCTGGCGCCCATCATTGTCAAAAAGATTGCAGCCGGTCACGGTGGCGCCCACGGCGGTGCTTGGAAAATCGCCCTGGCCGACATGATGACCGCCATGATGGCCTTTTTCTTGCTGATGTGGATTTTGGGTGCCACCAACGACTCGCAGCGCAAAAGCGTGGCCGATTACTTCAAACCGTCCTCTCAAAGTGCGATTCCTATGGGCGCGCTGGCGGGCTCCAACGGTATTTTGGGCGGCCGTTCCATCATCGACCCCGACGGATTTCCCTACACCGCCAAACAGACCGCCGCCATGGAGCGGCTGACACCGCGTTCGGAGGGCGGGCCCACCGAAAACGATCCATCCCCCAACAGCGAGGACGCGCGCGACCACGACGCCAAAACCCAAAACCAGGCCGAAGGCCAGGGCGGCGACCAGTCGTCTGACAAGGCCAACTTCGAGCAGTTGGAGAAGGAAGTGAAGGAGCAACTTGCCGCCAACCCGGCACTCGATCAGGTGAAAAACCAGGTGCAGTTCGTGCGCGACAAAGAAGGCTTGCGCATTGACGTGATCGACAAGGCGGACTTCTCCATGTTCCCGCTGGGCACTACCAAATTGCAGCCCAAGGCGGTGGCGCTGCTGGGTGAAATTGCCAAATCGCTCGAATCCATGCCCAACAAACTGAGCGTGCGGGGCCACACCGACAGCGTCGGTTTTGCCAACAAGGAAGGCCGCAACAACTGGTCGCTATCCGCCGAGCGTGCCGAAACCACGCGTGCCACGCTGGAAAAAAGCGGTATCAAGGCGGACCGGTTCACCCAGATTGAGGGTGTGGCCGACACCGCGCCCTACAACCCCAACGACCCAAAGGATCCGCGTAACCGTCGGGTCAGTATCACTATCAAGTTCAAAGAAGGGCAATAGGAGAACCGACGCCGGTGGCACGCAGGTGCCGCACGGCGCAGGTGGGACTTAGCAGTCTTTGAATTCGCGCTTGATGCAGGTTTTTGCCAAGCGTTTGGCGATGACGAGCTCGTTGTCACTCAGTTCGGCAGCTGCCTTGGTCAGTTCCTTGCCCGCGTTGGGGTGGCCCGATTCGGCGGCGATCACAAACCACATCGCCGCACGCTGGTAGTCCCGGGTGAAGCCCTGGCCGTTGGCGTACATGCTGCCGAGTTTGAATTGGGCCTTGGGCTCACCTTGGGCCGCCGCCTTGAGCAGCCAATCAATGGCTTGGGGGTAGTTTTGCGCAACCCCTTGCCCTTGAAAGTACATCAAACCGAGCAGCGACTGCGCTTCCCGGTTGCCGGTTTCGGCCACGACGCGCCATTGGGCGACGGCGCTGGCGTAGTCCTTGCGCTGGTAAGACTCATAGCCTTCTTCCCACAGCCCGGCATGGGCGCTGTAGCTGCTTACCATCAGGGCAGCAGCAGCCATGGCCCGTGCGGTGCGAAATACAGGTTTAGTCATTGGGAGGCTCCAGTGGGTGTGTTTTGCGGCGCGCTTGCCGCTTGGCTGTCCAGGGTCACCGCCGGCGGTGGGCTGGGGTTGAGCAGGCTGGCGCGGTACAGGACGTTGAGGTGCGGCAGTTTTTCCAGTACATCGACCCATTCCAGGTCAAAGGGCAGGCCCATCCAATCACCGGCATTTTTTAACGCTTGGTTGCAATTTTTGATTTCCAGTGCGGTGGCGTCCACCTGGGCAATTTCTTGGATATCGAGGGCGCTTTGCTTGCTGGCCAGGAGCGCCGCTTCCATGCCTGCGAGTTGTTGCTGGCACCGGGCCCGCTCATTGCGCAGCATGGTGCTTGAGCGCGCTACGGTAGCCTGCGCGTGCAGCTTGTCGACTTCGCGCCGGATACTGGCCAGGTTTTGCAGCGAGAGGTAGTAAAACACTGCTGACGCAATCAAGGCCAGCATAAAAAAGAAAATCAGTGAAACCAAAGTAAAGTTCATGGCCGGTCCTGTGGGGCAGTCGTGTTGATAATACGTGAAGCGTCGCCGCGTTTCGAAGCCAACGGTGGCGCACTTGTGCTGCTGTTATCGGCTTGAGAGGCGATAGCTAAAGGCCCCACGCCTTGCGGAGTTGTCGGTGGTGGCGTCAATGCCGGCCTTGCCGCCGACCCAAGCGCGTTTTCAGATGGGGGCCATTTCAAGCGCTTCCATTGGCGAAGTAGTTCGCCCGGCACGTCTGACCCAGGCGCCTGACCGTAGCGCGCGTGTTCCAGACGCAACAGCCACTGGCAAGCCGGGGCCGCCTGCAGGCCAAAGCGCGCCTCCAGCAGTGCCACCATATGGCGTGGGCTGTCGTGTGGCGCGGTGGGCAGACCCTGTTGTGCGAGGCGCTGGCGCAAGCGCGCATCCAGGTGCGCCCAAGGGTCTTGGTGCAGCCTTCGCCACTGCGACCAGCACCAACCCACTGAGGCGGCAGCACCCGCCAGCAGGCCCAGCAGGGACACCAGGTCCTGCCAGTTGGGGCTGGAACGGCCCAGTTGGCGCAACAGGTCCCACTGCTGGCTTTGGCTGTAGTTCAGCACCCATTGGGTCCAGCCGTTGTTGATGGCCTCCCACGCCGCCCGAAGGGACGCCACGGTCTGCGGACTGACGTTAGCCAAGGCGCCTGCCAAGGCGCTGCGTGGCGCGCTCAGGCGCGTTGTTTGGTCAACCCGCCACGGCGAAATGGCCGCCGTGGGGTCCACACGCTGCCAACCGACGCCGGCCTGCCAGATTTCCGCCCAGGCATGGGCGTCACTTTGGCGCACAGTCCAATACCCGTCTAGGGGATTGAGCGTCGCCCCCTGGTAGCCGGTGACGATGCGTGCGGGTACCCGCATGGCGCGCATCACCACCACATAGGCCGCAGCAATGTGCTCACAAAACCCGGCTTGGCTATCAAACCAGAAGGCGTCAGCAGCGTTGGTGCCGTACACCCCAGGGCTCAGGGTGTAGCGGTAGGGGCCGGTGTGCAGATGTGCGAGAACTCTGTCGCTCAATGCGGACGCACTGGCGTTACGCAGGCCGGGCTCGCGCAGTAAGTCGTCCGCCCACTGCACGGTGCGTGGATTGGAGTTGGGTGGCAGCGCGGTGAAGGCTTGCAATTGATGCGTGGACTCCTGCGCGCCATATTGGAATTGCAGGTAACTCCGGGCCTGGTAGCGGACCACCTTATCGATGGGCTCCAAACTTTGCCACTGCAGGTCGGCTGATTGGCTGGGCACGTGATCGGCGACAACCGGTGCGTCTGCGCTGGCGTCGAGCATCAGCAACCAGCGCTGGTGGTGGGGCTCTAGGGTTACTTCGTAGGAAACGGGGTCGCCAAGGGTGACAAGGCCTGTATGCCCCGAGGCCTTGTGGGTTTGCGCGGCTGCGGCCGGTGCCCACTCTTGGCCATCAAACTGCGACAGCACGGGCCCACGAAA
Source organism: Comamonas sp. lk (assembly GCA_945901215.1). Lineage (GTDB taxonomy): Bacteria > Pseudomonadota > Gammaproteobacteria > Burkholderiales > Burkholderiaceae_C > Allorhodoferax. The sequence continues at coordinate 2,792 of CAMDKE010000064.1, read as the reverse complement.
GTACAGGTCCTGGCGCGCCGGCGGTGCACCGTTGAAGCGCAAGCGCAGGGCGATGCTGTCGTCCAGGGCCAAATCCGCAATCGAACCCATTTTCATCGTGGCCGACAGGCCGCTGCGCGCCTGCAGAGCATCGGTGTCCACGGCCCACAAGGGCGCTACCCGTGGAAACAACAAAAAAAGCACCAACATGATCGGCGAACCCAGCAACACCAGTTTGCCGGCTACCACCGCCGCCGGGCGCCACGGGGGTTTTCCCACTGGCATATGGGCGCGCACCAGCGCGGTTAACAAGCCCACTACGCCCAGCGCGACCGCACCAGCCGTTGGCAAAGACTGGGAGCTAAAAAACGCCGTCAACAAGGAGAAAAACCCCAAGAAAAACAGCACAAATGCATCGCGTTGGCTGCGCAACTCCAGCGTTTTGAGCGCCAACAGCAATGCAATCAGCGCACTCCCGGCCTCGCGCCCGAGCCAGGTTCCGTAGGTTGAATAGGTGGTCACCAGGGCCGTGGCTATCAGAGCGGCCAGCCACCAGCGGCCCGGCAGCGGGCCTGCGCGCAGCGCCAGGTGAAGGCGTGCCGCCAACAAACCTGCCGCCAACAGGCTGCACCACAGGGGCAGGTAAGCCGCCTGGGGCGCCAATACGCAGGCAACCACCGCGACCGCAAATACGGTGTCTTGTGTCTGGCGTGAAAGGCGATACCAGGCCGCAGAGGGGGAAGCGATCAGCACAATGCCAAGGCCTCCAGGCAGCGTTGGCGGTGTGCCGGCCCGTGGGATGGGGCAATGCGCTGGTCCGTCAGCTGCAGCCCATACCGCAAGGACCGCTCATGCGCGTGGATCACCCAGGCGCACAGGCGTGACAGTTGCGCCTCCGGGTCGTGCAGGCCGGTGCGGGCAATGTCCAGCCAGACCTCGGCCCCGTTTTGGCTTGGCGCCTCTCGGCTGACCCAGGCGTCTGAGCCTGCGGCGATGGCTTTTCCTGACTGCTTCCAGGCTATGGTGCGCAAGGCGTCGCCGCGCCGGTAAGGCCGCAGGCCGTCCCATGCGGGCTCGGTGCTTCGCGGCGCGTCGCCTGTTGCATCGAGCGCAGGGGCGTCTGGAATTGGGGGTGCGCTGGCTTCCGGGTGCGGGTATACCAGCACGCTCGATGCCGGTTGCCAAACCGTCCAAACCTGGAAGATGCCCATCGGAAAGCGGGTCTCCGCGCGCAGCGGGGGTAAGGTGTTACGCCCACGCCGGGGCGCACGCCAAGCCAGTTGCACCGGCACGTTGGCGTGGCCCGGTACGTCGGCCCAGACCCATTGCTGCGTGTGGGCAAGGGTTAGACCCACGCCGTACCGCACCGCAGAGCGAGGGGCATGCAAAACGATGTCCAAAGCAGCTTCCGTACCCAAAAAACGTGCTTGTACCGGCTGTAGTTGCAGGCGCAGTCCGCGCAGGGTTGCATGGCCCAGGTGCATCGCGACCAAGGCGCAGCCCGAGAGCAAAAATACCAGTGCGTAGCCTAAATTAAGCTGAAAATTGATCGACGCCAGCAGCAAGACCAGCAGTGTCGCGGCCAGTAGCAGACCCGGACCCGTTGGCAGTATGTAGACATTGCGGTGCGTCAGCACCCAAAAATCGGTGGCCGGGGTGCGGGCTTTAAGCCACCGGCCCGTGAGGTCCGAAAGGCCTTGGCGTAGCTTCATGGCAGGGCGGTGGCCTGCACCAGGGCCTGGACCTGGGCGCGCGCGCCCAGGGTTGCAGTGCCCACTGGCACCAGGCGGTGGGCGGTAGTTGCCACCAAGATGTCCTGTACGTCGTCCGGAGCCACGTAGTCACTTCCGCGCATCAATGCCCTGGCCTGCGCTGCGCGCACCACGGCAATACCCGCGCGCGGACTTAGGCCGTGCACAAACCATCGTCCTGAGCGGGTCGCCAAGATCAGGTCCTGCACGTAGTCCAACAGGGCTTCTGAGGTGTGGACTTGCCGCACGGCGCTCTGCAGAGCGGTCCATTGCTCGGCCGACACCGCCGCTGGTAAGGTGGCCACCAGGCTGCGCCGGTCGGGACCTCTGAGCAACAGGCGCTCGGCGCTGCGTTCGGGGTAACCGAGTGAAATACGCATCAAGAACCGGTCTAATTGGGATTCTGGTAAGGCATAAGTGCCGGCCTGATCCTGGGGGTTTTGGGTGGCGATGACAAAAAACGGCGTGGGCAATGCCCGGGTTTTGCCGTCTGCAGTAACCTGCTTTTCTTCCATCGCCTCCAGCAATGCGCTTTGGGTTCGGGGACTGGCCCGGTTGATTTCATCGGCTAGCACCACCTGGGCAAATACCGGACCCGGATGGAAGACAAAGCAGTCTTTTGCGCGCTCGTAGACCGATACACCGGTCAGATCGCTGGGCATCAGGTCGGCGGTGAATTGCACCCTGGAGAACTGCAAACCCAGCGTTTGTGCCAAAGCATGGGCCAGGGTGGTTTTCCCTACGCCAGGCAGATCTTCAAGCAGCAAGTGGCCACCGGCGAGCAGGCAGTTCACGCTGTCGTGAATCTGATGGTCCTTACCCGCCAGCACGGTCCCGAGTTGAGAAAGTATTGATTTAATTAATTTTTGGGAATTCATAATGGATATTTTAATGAATAACCTAATCTTAATCGTATGCAGGTGTTCAGGTGCTTGGCGTGCGCATGGGTGTGTGCTGGCTTGCTGGCTGATGCGTCAGCCAATGAAGGCACAATCTGTACATGCTTATTCACCCCCAAATTGACCCCGTGGCCCTGCATCTGGGGCCGGTTTCCGTGCACTG
>CAMDKE010000063.1 GCA_945901215.1 Comamonas sp. lk | reverse complement strand
ATGATGCGCCAGTTTGTCACCAGCGCCATTCCGCGCGACCTGATCGAGGCCGCGCGCATGGACGGCTGCAGCGAGCTGGGCATTTACTGGCGCATCGTGGTGCCGCTGCTGCAACCCGCCATGGGCACTCTGGGGCTGATCACCTTTATTGCCTCGTGGAACAACTTTATCGGGCCGTTGATCGTGATGCGCTCGCCCGAGATGTACACCCTGCCACTGGCCCTGCGCAGCATGCAAAGCCCCGTCAACACCGAGTGGGGTGCGGTGATGGCCGGATCAGCCATTGCCACGCTGCCGCTCTTGGTGCTGTTTGCCATTTCGTCGCGCCGCCTGATTGACGGCCTGACCGCTGGCGCGGTCAAGTAGCCGCCTCTGAGCGCCATTTACCAGTCGGACCCCTTTTTTGACCTCTACGCATTGTTGTGTTTATGAATACCCATCCAGCCACCCACCCGCCCGCGCAATTTCCTGCCGATTTTGTGTGGGGCGTAGCCACCAGTGCGTTCCAAATTGAAGGGGCGAGCGATGTTGACGGCAAAGGACCCTCTATTTGGGACAGTTTTTGCAAGCTGCCTGGCACCATTGCCGACGGTAGCGACGGCCACGTAGCCTGCGACCACTACCAGCGCTGGTCAGACGACCTGGACATGATCGCCAGCCTGGGCGTCAAGGCCTACCGCTTTTCCACCAGCTGGCCCCGCGTGCAGCCCACCGGCAGCGGCGCCTGGAACGCCAAGGGCCTGGATTTTTATGAGCGACTGGTCGACGGCCTGCTGGCGCGCGGTATTGCGCCCTACCTCACGCTCAACCACTGGGACTTTCCGCAGGCGCTCCAAGACAAGGGCGGCTGGGCCAACCGCGACACGGTGCAGCACTTTGTCGACTATGCGCTGGGCATGCACGCGCGCCTGGGCGACCGGGTGGCATCCATCACCACCCACAACGAACCCTGGGTGATGTCGGTGCTGGGCAATGAGACCGGCATCTTCGCGCCTGGCATCAAAAACCGGGGCACGGCCGCACAGGTCTCGCACCACCTGCTGCTCAGCCACGGGCTGGCAATGCGGGCGCTGCGCGATGTGGGCTGCAAAGCCAGTCTGGGCATTGTGCTGAACCTCTCTCCCATTCAAGGCGCCAGCGACAGCGCCGCCGACCGGGCCAAAGCCTATTTGGAGGACGGTCGCCTGGCGCGCTGGTACTTGGACCCGCTGTTCAAGGCAGCCTACCCGGCCGATGTACTGACCGACTTGGGCGCAGATGCGCCGCAGGTGCAGAACGGCGACATGGACATCATCGCAACACCCATGGATTACCTGGGAATTAACTACTACTCGCGTACCGTGGTCAGCGCCGACGGCTCCTGGAACGTCCGACAAAGCGGGCTTGAACTCACCGAAATGGACTGGGAAATTTATCCCCAGGGCCTGACCGAGCTGTTGCTGCGCCTGAAACGGGACTATCCGGTGCCGCCCCTTTTCATCACCGAGAACGGCGGCGCGTTCAAAGACCCGCTGGTCAACGGCCAGGTGCATGACGCGGACCGCACCCGCTATCTGCAAACCCATATCGAGTCCGTACACCAGGCCATGCGCCAGGGTGTAAAAATGGGCGGCTACATGGTTTGGAGCCTGATGGACAACTTTGAATGGGCCTCGGGCTACGCCAAGCGCTTTGGCATCGTCCACGTGGACTACGCCACCCAAGCGCGCACCCTCAAAGACAGCGCTTACTGGTACCAAAGCTTTTTGTCCACCCAAGCCGCAGCCGCCTTGGCCAAAGCAGCTTAAAGCAAGGGATAACGCGCCATGGGAACGGTCACGCTGCGGGGCATCCGCAAAAGCTACGAAAAGGCCGAGGTGATTCGCGGCATTGACATTGAGGCGCAAGACGGCGAGTTTCTGGTGTTTGTCGGCCCCTCCGGTTGCGGCAAATCGACCACGCTGCGCATGATCGCCGGGCTCGAGAGCATCAGCGCCGGCGACTTGCTGATTGACGGCGTACGCGCCAACGATCTGCGACCCTCGGACCGGGGCGCGGCCATGGTGTTCCAGAGCTACGCCCTGTACCCGCACATGACCGTAGAAGAAAACATGGGCTTTGCCCTGAAGATGGCCGGCGTATCCAAAGCGCAGCGCACCCAACAGGTGCACCAAGCCGCCGAGACGCTGCGCATGAGCGAGCTGCTTGGGCGCTTCCCCAAGGAGCTCTCGGGCGGCCAGCGCCAGCGGGTGGCCATTGGTCGCGCCATTGTGCGCAAGCCCAAGGTGTTTTTGTTTGACGAGCCGCTGTCCAACCTGGACGCCGCGCTGCGCGTGGACATGCGGGTCGAGCTGGCCCGGCTGCACAAAGAGCTGGGCACCACCATGATTTACGTCACCCACGACCAGGTGGAGGCCATGACGCTGGGCAACCGCATCGCGGTGTTTAACCAGGGTCGGATCGAGCAGGTGGGCGCGCCGCTGGATCTCTACAACCGCCCGGCCAACACCTTTGTGGCAACCTTTATTGGTGCGCCCAAAGTCAACCTGATTCCCCGGCCTGCGGATGGGGCCAGCGCAGCGCATCAGGCCATGTGGAGCGCATTGGGCGGCGCGGAACTGGGGCAAGCGCAGCACATCGGCGTGCGCCCGGAACACCTGCAGGTCAGCGTGGATGGTGCAGGTGTGAGCGCCACCATAGCGCTTGCCGAACACCTGGGCGACGCGTCCATCCTGCATGTGCGGGTGGAGGGTGTGGCCGAACTGCTCAAGGCCAAAGTAAGTGCCGAACACAGCCACTACCAGGGCGGCCAAACTGTGGCGATCAGCGCAGACCGCACTTGGGTGCTGGCGTTTGACGCGGCCGGCCAGCGCATTTAGCGCTCTTGGCGCAGCCCCTTGGGCCAAGCCGGTGCGCCGCTAGGCTTTTACGTAAGTAGCAATCGCCCGCGCGGGCAGCGTAGCGGCGTAGTGCGCATCGCCCAAACGTATAGCGAAATCAATCGCTGATTCGCTGCGGTTGAGCGCCACAACGGCCAGCGAGCCGTCTGGGTTGCTAAAGGCACAGCATTCCAGCGCCTCCAGCGTGGCGGCGCACAGAACGCGCCGGGCTCCGGGCCTGATGAACCGCGAAAAATGGCCTAGATAGGCATAGGAGTTTTGGTATAGCAGGGTGTCCGCCGCCACATCGGCCAACACCGGGGCGCTGCATAAATTTCCCACGTGGTTGGGGCCGCCGGTGTGGTCGAGCAGCAGGTTCCAGTCGATCCAGCCAACGGTCCAGTGGTTCAGGTCCTGAATGATGGAGCGGGCGTAGCGCTCGCCCAGCTCCCATTCGCCAGTGTGCGGGCCGCCTTCTTGGCAGCCTTCGGTGAATAGGAGTTGTTTGTCGGGCCAGGCGTCGTGCACCATTTGCACGTGGTCAAAATGGTCGCCGCAGTACCAATGAAAGCCCGCGCCCCAGACGTACTTGGCGGCCTCGGGGTCGCTGTAGACCACATCTGCGCGCTCCACCAGGCGGTCGCGGTTGTGGTCCCACACAATGATCTTGATATGGCCCAGGCCTGCGGCCTGCAGCACCGGTCCCAGGTGGTCGCGCACAAAGTCGCGTTCCTCTTCGGCGGTGTAAATGCAGCTGTCCCAGCGTTGCACCGCCTCAGGCTCGTTTTGCACCGACACGCCCCAAATAGGCACGCCCTCGGCCGCATAGGCCTCGATGAACTTGACATAGCAGCGCGCCCAGGCATCTCGGTACTGGGGCAGCAAATGCCCGCCCTGGTTCATCTGGGCGTTGCTCTTCATCCAGGCCGGCGGGCTCCAGGGCGAGGCCAACAGTTGCAGCGGCCGGCCCGCCACCACTTGCGCCGCCTGGATCATGGGCAGCAGTGCCTGGCGGTCGCGGTCGATGCTAAAGCTGTGCAAGTCCACGTCTTCGGCTACGTCAGCATGCGCATAGTTGCCCAACGCAAAGTCGCAGCTGTTCATGTGCACCCGGCACAGGGTGTAGCCGTGGCCGTGCTCGGGGTTCGGGTCAAAGTAGGCGCGCAGCAGCTCGTCTTGGCGCGCCACGCTGAGTTTGCGCCAGGTGACGGCGGCGGCTTCGGTGAAGGCGGCGCCAAATCCTTCAAGGGTTTGGAAGGATTTGGCGGGGTTGAGGTAGAGGCGGGCGGGAGGCTGATGGGGGTCACCCGGCACCCGCACCGCCAGCACCCCCCCGGCAGCGAGATGCGTGCGACCAGCCCTAACGGAGACGAAGGTTTGAAAAAGTCGGGAGTCCATGCGTTTGCTAAACAAGGGTCGGCTGATCAGACGGTCCGAAGACCCATTTGCGTGCGGCCTGCTGCTGCCTATTTGCTCCAGTAGATCTTGTCGATCACCACTTCAATATTCTGACCTGCGGCGTTGCCCGTGTACTGGTAGCGATCTGCAATCATGAAGCGGGCAAGCAGGTACTTCATATCGAGCTTGCTATTGATAGCCTTGAACGCGGACAGCGGGATCCGCACGTCATGCCAGGCACCATCGCTGCGGTAGCCGTAAGCGTCGCCGCTGGAAATCTGCAGGAAGACCTCCTGCAGGTCGCGAAGCTCGGTATCGGTGCTAAATCCGATTTCCAGCTTGCCCGCATACATGGTCTTGATACTGAAGTTCAAGGCGGCGCTGTCGGTGAACTGGGACAAATTGCTGGTGGTCGCGTTTGGCGACTGGTAAAGCACGCCCCAGCCGTAGTTTCTCGGGTTGGGAGTGATCGACAGGCTGTTGCTGCCACCTGCATCGCTGGTGGCGTTATCGGCGAACGAGACGTTGTAGGCTGAGTCGCCAAACGGGTCCCAGCGCAAATCTGGGGTCGCTGCGCTCGCCAAGGTCTCGTCTGTTGTGGCTTGCTCCCCGTAGATGGTGTAACGAGTGCCAGGAACTGCCGGATTGGCTGTACTTGTGACTGCGGTGTTCGGTTCCGCCTCAATCCAGGAAATGGCGTCTGCGACAACCACTGGCGCGGGTAGCGCCGCAGCCCTTGCAGTACGGTCTTTGGTGAACAAGCCCCATTTGTCGTCGCTGCCCTTCCAGATCTCATCGAAGGCTTCGAACCACACAATACTTCTCGGACCTGATCCATTTTTTGACAAGTTTGCCCATTCAGAGAGGCGGTCAAAATACATTTTCTGATTGGCCGGACTGGCCATGAATTTGTAACGCGAGTTGTTGCCATTGGCGCTAGGCATCTCAGCCTTCCAACCCGTCTCGCCGATCATGATGGGCATCTGCGATTTGCCCTTGGCATCCAAAAATGTGCGAACCAAGCCATATTGCTTTTTCGTCATTTCTAAAGCGGCGTCCATCATGGCTTTGGCGCGGGCCGTTTTATCGAGCTCCGTAGACACAGTGGCCACTGTGGCCACTGTGGCTTGTCGCCAGTCCCAATCCGGCCAGGTATCGGCATCGTCGGGGTTGCTGTACAAGGCGTCCTCGCTTGGGTAGGCGTGTATGGACAAGAAATCGATCTGCGCCAGAACTTCAGCCACCTGGTTTGCGGCAGGGTGGTGGGGCAGTTTGCCGGCAAACGGAGCGTAGTTGTCGTCGGTGGTTACAGGCTGCTTAATCTGCTTGCGCACTTGGGCAATATATTTCGCCAGTTGATAAGAAGAAATTTTGACAAAAGACCAGTCGACCTGGGTTTCATTTCCAACACTGACGGCAACGACTTCGTCTGGGTAGGCATTTGCCAATGCCACCGCGCGCGCAAGTTCCTCCTCATTGCCCTGGATGATGGCGGCCTTGGCACTAGCGCTCAAGGTGGGGTCGTACTCAAAGCTGTTGACATAGGCGCCCAACATCACCTTGATGGGCAAGCTATTTGCCTTGATCACCCGCAGTGCGGTGATGCCTTCATTTTTGCTGCTCGCAAAGATGCGGATCAGACCGAACCCTGCGTCACGCAACAATTCAAGGTCTTCCTTGACCATGTCATCGGTAATTTCTTCGTTGGCGCGCGCAGGCTCACTGGTTGAAGTGCGAAACGGTGAGTACGCCACCGCTTTCCATTCAGAAAAATCGACTGGCAAGGGGCGCAGGCCGATGATCACGGTTCCGTCGGCTTTGATCGTTGTCGTATCGGCGGCGCCCTTGTCACTCGTGGTGCCACCTCCTCCGCAAGCGCAAAGCAGCAGACTGAAAAACGCTATCGCGGCGAAGCGGATGCTTCTGCTCAAAGTGTGGACGGCAAGGGCCAAAGGCAAACACATAAAAGAACTCATGGCAGTAATGCTTTAAAACGCGTAAACCATGCCAAGCGTCAGCCAGCGGCCGTCTTGGGTGATGCGCGAGTCCACGTTGGTGAATGCGGCGTGGCCGGGCATGGACAGCGGCGCCAGGCCCTTGTAGGCGTAGTGGACCAAGCCAAAGCTTGACTCCAACATATAGCCGCCACCGAGGTTGTAGTTCGCGCCGAAGGTATTTATCACCGCCGAATTGCCTTGCCCGCGTTGGCTGGGATTGCTGGTGGAGGCGGTGCCAAGGTAGACCATGCCGGAATACAAGGTCCAAGGGCCGGTTCGGTAGCGTGCGCCTAGCAACAGGTCGTAGGAGCTTGCGGAGTATCCAAGGTAGGCCGGGGTTTTAAAGTCGACGTTGAATGCGACTGTGGTCTGGGCGTTTTCGGACCATGTAAGGGCCGCACCACTCCAGTAGTTGTAGCGTATCCCGCCGCTTACCTCGATTTGTGACGTCACTTGGTAGCGCGCCATAACCATGGCGATGCTTTGGTCATTTCCCGAGGCAAACAAATAGCTGCCGTCAGGATTTATCTGGTTGTCGTCTTCACCGATTCTCGTAATTGATTGAAACGGTGCGTGTCCCCAGGAGCTAGGGGCGCCATTGATTCCGTTTTGAAGCATCGCGTCGACCACCAGGTCGCCGTTGTGGTACTGCGCGTACAACTCAAAGAACTGGGGCTTGATCCGCGTGAACTGGGTGTTTCCCTGGTCATAGGTGGCCTCTAGGAACAGGTCCCCGCCCGCCACATCTAGCAAGGGGGTCCCTAAGCGCACCGCATAGCCCAGCATTCCGTAGCCTGCGCCGCTAGACGACCACGCCGATGAAAGACCCAAATTACTTCCATAAGGATAGTCCGCGACACTCCAACTCCGGGTGGTCATGGAGCCGATGCGCACGCTACCCCAGTCTTCATGGGTCAGCGCCACATTCTTTTCGTACCAATTGTCGGGCACATCCACGGTGCCGCCGTAACGCACTTCAGTGCCATCGACCATCCCGTTTACTGATCCCTGGCGCCAACGCTGACTCAACAACGCGTTGAACTTGTACCCGCCACCCAGGTCGTTTTTATAGCCAAGATAGGGCTGCACCTGCCAGTTGGTCATGGTGGCGTCGCCGTACTGCTTGCCCGGGATGATGAAATCAGAGGACCTCGCCTGGCGACTCGCGGCGCTGCCGGCCACCTGGCAGTTGTCGCAATAGCTGCCTTGCATAGTGGCCGTGATTTCGGCAAAACCGGTGAGGCTGAACTCGCCGTTGGGACCAAAGTCAAGCGCATGGACAGCAATAGGCAGCGCCAAAGTGACGGCAAAGGCTCCGGCCTTCCAGCCAAGGACGCCGCTAAATTTTTTGGGATTCGGATGCATGGCTACGACACTTTATTGGCTCTGAAAGCGCTTTCATTAACCTCGGTATCATCGACTGCAATGGAATGTAACGGGACCGTGTTTTCCCTAGGTTTGGTAATTATTTGCATCGTTATTTATCGGGGTTTTCCCTCGCTTTGGGTGAATTAAACCCAAAATGAAAGCGCTTTCATTATGATGCAAATTGTTTCTGCCGTCCTTCAGGAAAACCCATGCCTTGTATTGCCCGCGTTTTGACTGTCTTTTGCCTTTCGGGAGGGTTGGCGCTAGCCGTAAGCGCCCAGCCTGTGAAGCTAGGCGCTGGCACTTACTACGCGAAGCCTAAGGGCGGTGATCGCACCATTCCCAAGGCGGCGCTGCGCACGGCAACCATGCTTGGCACTGCTGCGCAGTCGGCCCAGTGGTATTCCACGGTGCTGTACAACCCAAAGCCCGAGGCCTTGTTTGTGCAGCCCATCACCGTGCGGCCCACCGCACAGGGGCTTGAGTTTGTCTATCCCAGCAAAGAGGTTGTGCCCACCGAGCGGCGCGACACCGTTATCCAATATCCCCACCGCAAGCCGCTGCTGATCTCGCCCGTGGAGTTTGAGGTCGGGCAATCCAAGATTGCCAAGGTGGGCGACTGGTCGGTTGACATTTCCATGGCGCGCGGAGCTGACGATATGGTGACCACCGTGGCCCACGGCAGCCCGTTTGCCCAAGTGCAAATCAGCCGGGGCGATGTGCGCCTGCGCTTGCCCAGTGCGGGCGAGCGCTTTGACAAGGGCAACGACGCACGCACCCTCGCCCTGCGCGTGGGCGGCAAGGCCTATGCGTTGTTTGGCCCCACGGGCGGTAGCTGGGAACAGGTGTCACCCACCGAGTGGATCGGGCGTCTGCCCGCTGGCAAGGGCTATGTGGCCACCGCCGCCCTGCCTGACGACAAGGCAGAAACGGTAGCGCTTTTTGGCCGCCACGCCTACGCGTTTATCCAGGGCACGCGGGTGGACTGGGCTTATGACGCCGCGCGCAGCCAGGTGCAAACCACTTTCAGCGCCAGCACCAAGACCATGGAGGGGCCAGACAATGGCCCGCTGCTGGGCCTGTATCCGCACCAGTGGTTTAACAACGCGTCGGTGCAGCCGCGTCTGGGGGCGGCTTACGACACCATCCGCGGCCAAATCAAGTTGCTGGCGGCCGCCCAATTCACCACCACGGCCACCTACCAGGGCTTTGTGCCCTACTGGCCCGCCGTGGCTGAGGGACCGCGTAGCTCCGATTTACGTGACGTAATGAAATCAGACCAGCGCAACGCCCGGCGCATGATGCTGGAAGAAGGCAAAGGCCCTTACTGGCAGGGCAAAGGCCTGCAACGCATCTTGAAGCTCATGGACGTGGTGGAACAGCAAGGCGACCTGGAAGGCCGTGACCGGCTGCTGACCATGATCAAGGGCCGCGCCGAGCAATGGCTTAAGGGCGAGGGCAACACCTACTTTCACCTGGACAAAGACCAGGGCACCGTAGCCAGCTACCCGGAAGAGTTTTTTACCGTTGAGCAACTCAACGACCACCACTTCACCTATGGCTATTGGATTCGCGTCGCCGCAGAAATTGCCTTGCGCGACCCGGCCTGGGCGGCCAAAGACCAGTGGGGCGGCATGATCGACATGCTGGTGGCCGACATTGCCACCACTAAGCGCGCCAGCCCCGAGTTTCCGTTTTTGCGCAACTTTGATCCCTATGAGGGCCACTCCTGGGCCTCGGGCATTGGCATGGGCGAGATGGGCAACAACCAGGAGTCGTCGTCTGAGGCGATCAACGCCTGGGTGGGCCTGATCTTGTGGGGTGAAGTCAACGGTGACAAGGCCCTGCGCGACCTGGGCGTGTACATGTACACCACCGAGGCCAACGCCATCAACCACTACTGGTTTGACATTCACCACCTGGTGCTGGCGCCCGAATACAAAAACATCGAGGTCAGCATGTTGTTTGGCGGCCAGTACGCGCACAACACCTGGTGGATTGACGACCCGCGCCAGATCAAGGGCATCAACTTGCTCCCCATTACCACCGCGTCCGCCTACCTGGCCGCCGACCCCGAGTTTGTCAAACGCAACGTGGCCTCGCTAAAGCCCGAGATTGCCGTTTTTGAAGCGCGGGGCAAGCGCGTGAACCCGCCCGACATCTGGCAAGACCTGTTCGCCAAATACCTGGGCCTGGCCGACCCGATAGCCGGTCTGGCCAACTGGAATCGCTGGGGCTCGTTTGAGCTGGGCGACACCCGCAGCCACGCCTTGCACTGGCTGCTGAGCCTGCAAGAACTGGGCACGCCCGACTTCAGCATCACGGCCAACACCACGCTCTACGGTGTTTTCAAGCAGGCCGATGGGCGCAAGACCTACCTGGCCTATAACGCCGGCAAGACACCGCTGGAGGTCACTTTTAGCGACGGCAAAACCTTGTCCGTTGCCCCCGGCAAACTGGCGCGAACGTCATGAGGTCCATCGCCATAGGAGTGGTGGCAACGGCGGTGCTGCTAGTCGCCTGCGGAGGCGGTGACGGCGCCAGGGTGAGCAAGTCTGACGGCTTCTTCACCGTCGACGGCGGTATTGCCCAAAAGGGCCCTATGGCTGCGGGCTCCAAGGTCTCCATTGACGAGCTCATTTCGTCTACTTTTGCCTCCGCCGGTACAAGCTACAACCTGCAAACCACGGGTGATCTGGGCACCTTTGATACCTCGGCTTTGCGCATTTCGCGCCAGTACATCAAGACCTATGTCTCGGGTTATTACCGCAACGAAATGACCGGCCTACTCGCCAACGACCAGGTCACTTTGATGGCCTACAGCGACTTGGATGCCGATCGCCTGGTCAACGTCAACTTGCTCACCACCCTGGCCGGGCCGCGCATCGAGAAGCTGGTCCAAGACAAAACCAGCACTTCCACCTACCGCAAGTTCAGTGCAGCACGCACCCAGGCGCAAAAAGAAGTGCTGGCCGCCTTTCGTATCTACAACAGCACGGACTTGATGCCCGGTGGCACAGATTCCACCAAAAACATTGTTGCTGGCAACTTCAACGAGCTTGATCTGTCCAAAGCCCAGACCAGCAGCCAAATTCTGGCGGCCCTGTCTGCCGT
>CAMDKE010000062.1 GCA_945901215.1 Comamonas sp. lk | reverse complement strand
AAGTACACCTTTCACTGTACTGTAGCCAGCTGCTGTTGAACTACGTGTACCGGTTAAGAGCCAGGGGGCCTTGCCAGCGGTATCAGTAAAGCTCTTGTTGGCGGCTTCGGTGCTATCACCGAAACCGTCTGCAGAGATTTTGGTTACCGTCACCGCCGTCGTAATGGGCTGGCTACTGGGCTGGTCAGCAGGTGGGTTCAAAGCCAAGTCTTCGCCGCCTCCACAGGCGACCAGTGTGAGCGTCGCGGCGCTCAAAATTGCTGCGGTGCGCAGCGCTTGCGTAATTTGTTTCAACATAAATGCCTCCGAATGGTGTGATGTGTTTGATTTAAAGGGCACTGGCCTGCTTGCGCGATGCGGCGCGCTTACCAGTTAGCCTCTAACTGAACGCCCATGGACGAGCCAGACAGGCTGTCGCCAAAAACCTGGCCTACGCGCATGTTGGGGCCGTAGTACTGCTGCGACAAAAAGGCCTGGCGGGCGGCTTCGTTCCAGTTGGCGCGGGTGTAGAAAACGCGGATGGTGGGGCGCGAGCCCGCGTCTGCGCCAGCAGAGATAGCACCGGCGATGGTGAACTTGGTCATATCGCGCATGTCGCCACCCTCGGGGGTAACGCGGTCGTTGCTCACTTCTAGCAAGAGGCGCAGCGGCCCTTTGATGCGCGTGTCGCTGCGCAAGCCTACGCCCACCCAGGTGGACTTAGCGTTGGTCGCGAGGTTCATATCGGTCTGCTCGCGCCACTGGGCCAAGCCCTCAAACGTGGTGTTCCAGCTGCTCACGGGCACGGTTTGCTGCACGAATGCGCGGACGTTTTCGTAGTTCAGCGGCGCGGTTTCAAAGTTGGGCGGGCTACCTTCGTATTCCGCCACCGAGCGATCTTTGCGCACACCTAGCAGCGTGTCGCCGCCCAGCACCAAGCCCTTGAAGTTTTGGTACAGGCCCAGTGAGCTGCCGTCCGCCTCGTCTTTGCGGGCGGTCTCAGACCGCGTAGGGCCGGTCGTAATGGCGTTAGAGGCCGAGGTCTTGTAATGCGTCAGGTAGACCGACATCTCACCGTTCTCAAAGGTGGGAATGTTGGTAATGCGCAGGGGCAGCGCCACGCGGTTGGTGTTGACTGCGGTACGCGGGTTGCTAATGAAAGCAAAGCTCGCCTTGCCGTACGCACCCAGCGGAATGTCCTCAATGCCCGCGCCGTCGCCGTCATTGGTTTCCACATCTTGGTCGGTGAGGTTGAGGTTCAGGCCGTTGTAAAAGCGCCGACCCGCCCAGACCTTGCCGCCGCCGAGCTCAGCCACGGGCCCGGCGTAGGCGTACATCTCTACAAAACTCGCATTGAGCTCGTCGTTGTTGGCGTCGTTGTACTCGTGAAAGGCGCGCGGCGTTACCTGTACGCCCCATTGCGCGCCTTCGTATTCACCCGCTTTGACCTTGAAGGTGGGCTGAATCAGGTAGCTGCATTCGTTGCCCAGGCGCCAGGCTTTGTCTGCGCCCGGCAGCTTGAAGCAGACCTGTTGGCCGCCTTGCGAGTTGGTGCCCGTGCCCAGGCGGGCATAGCCGCTAAAGTCAATTTCGGCAGCGCTGGCGGCCCCGAGTTGTAGGCAGCCGGCCAGAACGGCTAGCTTGGTGTGTCGTTTCATCATGTCATCTCCTTTTGTGGTGGGGGTGGTAACTAAGCAGGCAGCGTTTGGACATCCAAACGCACACCTGAATTCGAAAAAAAGTGGGTCTTTCTGGGGTCTGGCACAAGGTGCACCACCGCGCCGCGTTCGCAGCGGGGCGCCACCGGGCTGGTGCGCAAGGACACGGCGGTGTCGGTACCCAGCAACTTGGTGTGCACCAGCACGGTGTCGCCCAAATGCTCCACCAGCTCGACTTGGGCTTTCAATCCCTGGCCCCCTGCGCCGATGGAAAGGTCTTCTGGGCGCACGCCCACCACACAGGGCTGGGACACCACACAGGGTGCGGTCCAAACGCTTTCGCCAGTGCGCACAGCGGTCGATGGCTCGGTGCCCACCGGCTCGCAGGGCATAAAGTTCATGCGGGGTGCGCCTAAAAAGCCGGCCACAAACTGGTTGTGGGGGTGTTCGTACAGTTCTAGGGGGCTGCCCACCTGTTCCACCAGGCCCTGGTTGAACACGGCAATGCTGTCGCCCAGCGTCATAGCCTCCACTTGGTCGTGGGTGACATAAATCATGGTGGTGCCCAGCTCTTTGTGCAGCTTGGACAACTCAATGCGCATTTGCACCCGCAGGCCAGCGTCCAGGTTGGACAAGGGCTCGTCAAACAAAAACACCTTGGGGCTGCGCACAATGGCGCGGCCAATGGCCACACGCTGGCGCTGACCGCCTGACAAGGCCTTGGGCTTGCGTTCGAGCAGTTTGGTGATTTGCAAAATCTCGGCCACATCGCCCACGGCTTTGGCTACCTGAGCGCGGGGCATGCCTGCCAGCTTGAGTGCAAAGCCCATGTTTTGCGCCACCGTCATGTGCGGGTACAGGGCGTAGCTTTGAAACACCATGGAGATGCCGCGTTGCGAGGGAGGCAGGTGGTTCACGCAGGTGCCATCGATCAGCAGCTCACCGCCGCTGATGTCTTCCAAGCCAGCGATCATGCGCAGCAGTGTCGATTTGCCGCAACCCGAGGGGCCGACGAAAACGGCAAATTCACCATCGGCGATGGACAGGTTGATGCCGTGGAGGACTTCAACCCCGCCCGGGTAAATCTTGCGCAAATTGCGAATACCAAGAGCGGCCATGCTCAGATCTCCTCGTAAGTAGGGGCTGACGCGAGTGCATGTGCATCCTCAATGACACTGCGGTACCAGTGGGCAGATCGCTTGAGCGTGCGTTGCTGGTTGCTGTAGTCCACGTGCACCAGGCCAAAGCGTTTGTCGTAGCCCGAGTCCCACTCGTAGTTGTCAAGCAGACTCCAGTAAAAGTACCCGCGTATGTCCACACCGGCGGCGCGCGCTTGGGCGAGGGCTTCGAGGTGGCGGCGAACATAGTCGATGCGCCGGGGGTCGTGCACCTGGCCGTCTTGTAGGCGGTCGGCCTCAGCCATGCCGTTTTCGGTGATGTAAATGGGCGGTAGGCAGTAGTCGCGGTGCAGGTTGGTGAGCAGTTGGCGCAGGCCATCGGGATAAATCTCCCAGCCCATGTCGGAGGCGCCCAGTTCCATGGGCGGGGGCACTGGTGGGATGCTGGCGCTGGCCCACAAGCGCATGTAGTAGTTCACCCCGAGAAAGTCCAGCGGCGAGCCAATAATGGCCATATCGCCGGCTTGCACCTGCGGGTAAATGCTTAAGCCGGGTACGCGGGGGTAGTCGCCCAAGAAGATGGGGTCCATATACCAACGCACAAAGCTGGCGTACTGGGTTTGTGCCAACGCCAGGTCTTGTGGGCTGGTCGAGGCCGGGGTGGCCGACGATTGGTTGAGCACAATACCCAGCGGCGCCTTGACACCAGCGGCGCGCATCGCTTGCAGCGCCAGGCCATGCGAGAGCAGCAGGTGGTGCGACACCTGTACGGCCAAGGTTTCATCTTTAAAGCCGGGTGCAAATTGTCCTGTTTGGTTGCCTAGCACGGCGGTGCACCAGGGCTCATTGTGGGTGGCAATGCCCGCTACGCGGTCACCCAGAATGCGGCCCATTTTTTCGGCATAGGTGGCAAAGCGAAACGCGGTGTCCCGGTTGGCCCAGCCGCCCAGGTCTTGCAGGGCTTGTGGCAGGTCCCAGTGGTAGAGCGTGAGGTGGGGCTGTATGCCACGGTCTAGCAAGCCGTCGACCAAGCGGTCGTAAAAATCCAGGCCCTTTGCATTCCAGGCGCCGTAGCCGCTTGCTTGTACGCGCGACCAAGAGGCGGAAAAGCGGTATGCGTCTACGCCCAGTCCGGCCACCAAGTTAAGGTCTTGGGGCCAGAGCTGGTAATGGTTGCAGGCGGTGTCGCCATGGTCGCCATTGCGCGTCTTGCCTGCGGTGTGGGAAAAGGTGTCCCATATCGAGGGGCCGCGACCATCCGCGGCGGCGGCGCCCTCGATTTGGTAGGCACTAGTGGCCACCCCCCAAATAAAGTCTTTGGACAAGGTGCGGGTGGCGGTGGCGCTGAGTGCCGGGCCGTAGGGGGTTGCTTTGGGTGTCATGGTGGGTCGGTTTTTCACAGGTGGGTAAAGGGCTGCGCAGCAGGCGGGCCTTAGCTCTTGACAGCGCCTGCCGTCAGGCCATCAATCAGGCGGCGCGAAGCCATGGCAAAGATCAGCAGCAAGGGCACTACAGCCACGGCTGCACCGGCGCAAATCGCGCCCCATTGGGTTTGGCCCGTGCCTTGAAGGGCGCGCAGCGCCATCGGTACGGTGTAGCGGTCCATGTCACGCAAGATCACCAGTGGCCCCATGAAGTTGTTCCACGAGCTGATGAAGGTAATCAGGCCCAGGGTGCCCAGTGCGGGCGTAATGAGCGGCCAAACAATGCGCAGAAAGATGCCAAACTCGCCACAGCCGTCCATGCGCGCGGCCTCAATCAGCTCTTTGGGAACGGCTGAGCTGATGTACTGGCGCATCATGAAAATCCCTAGGGCACCGCAGGCCCCTGGAACGATGAGCGCACGGTGCTCGTTCATCCAACCTAGCCAGCTCATGGTGAGCACGGTGGGTACCAGGCCGACAAAGCTGGGCAGCAGCATGGTGGCCATGACTGCGCCAAACAAGCGCTCCCGGCCCCTGAAGTCCAGCAGTGCAAACGCATAGCCGGCCAAAGAGCAAAAAAACAAATTCAGTGCAGTGACGGCCAGCGCGACATAGGCGCTCCAGCCCAGGTTGTTCCAGAAGTAAGGCAGGGCCTTAATTAACTCGGCAATGTTGTCCAAAAACGCAGAGCCAAACCACAGCGGTGGCGGAAACGACAAGATCTCGCTGTTGGTGTGGGTGGCAAAAACGAACATGAAATAAAACGGCATGAGCATCAACAAGCCGCCCAGCAACACCACGGCGTAACCCAGCCAAAGCACAAGCGGGAGGCGTTTTTGCACGGGGACTGCATCTGGCGCATCGGTGGGCGTGGGCCCAGGGGTGGGGTGAACTGTGGAGAATGGAGTACTTGGGGTCATGGTGGTAGGCCTGTGGGTATGTGGCTTAGTCGCGCTGGCCCAGCAGGCGGTTGTTGAACCAGGTGGCAGCGGCAATCAGCATGAAAAGCAGCCAGGCGATGGCCGATGCGGTGCCAAAGTCGCCGTCGGTAAAGGCCACGCTGTACATGTGCATGGCGGCGGTCTTGCCGGCCTGGTCGATGCCGCCGGTGCCGTTGGTGAGGATGAAGGGCTCTTCAAACAGTTGCAGATTCCCGATGATGGTGAGGGTGACCGCGAAGAACGCCATGGGCTTGAGCAGCGGCAGCACCACATGGACAAACTTTTGCCAGCTGTTGGCGCCGTCCATTACGGCGGCCTCAAGCACGTCTTTGGGAATGGTCTGAATAGCCGATAGGTAGAGCACCACGTTCCAGCCCACGTAGCGCCAGAAAACCACAAAAGAAATCATCCACTTGGTGTACTGCGGCTGCGCCCAGTCGATGTTGGACGCCGGCATCAAGGCGCCCAGGAGTGGCATGTCTTTAAGCGAAGCCAGCACCGCGTTGACTACACCAAAGTCCCTGGAAAACAGGGTGGAGAACACCAGCGATATCGCCACCGACGAGGTGATGAAGGGAAGGAAATACGTACCCACCACTGCATTGCGCCAGCGGCCAAAGGCGCTGTGCAGAAAGTAGGCCAGCGGCATGGCCACCAGGTGCTGGGGCAGGCCCGACACCAAGGCCATCCAGAACGTGTTGTAGAGCGACGCACGCAACCAGTCGTCGGACTGCAGCGCGTACAGGTAGTTCTCAAACCCCACCCATTCCATGGCTGCCAGCCCGGCGGCCGGGTCCCAGCTGTGCAAGGACAGGTAGATAGAGAACACCAGCGGGAACAGTCCAAAGACCCCAAACAAAATGAAGAATGGGCTTACGAACAGGTAGGGCGCCCATTTGCGGGGCTGGCGCCACGTTGACATAGTGGTTTTCATGGGGTGTGGGTCCGATCGGTGAGAGCGTGTTGGTGGCCTGCGGGCGGGCGGGTCTTACTTGCGCCGCACCCTGCGTTCGATGCCCGACTTGGCATCGGCCAAGGCCTGTTTGATGTCCTTGCCCTGCTCGAGCACCTTGTCGAGCTCTGCGCCTACGATTTCCGCTGCTACCGGGTCGTAGCGGTCCACCGCAAGAGCGGGGATGCGGTCTGCCGCCGTCTTCCACAGTTGCCTCGCCTTCTGACCCGCTAGAAACTCAATGGGCTGGTCAGTAAACGCGTCGGTTTGCGCCTCTACCAGCGAGGGGAAGGCGTCCATATTGCGAAACGCTGTGAGTTGCTGGTCTTTATTGAGCGTGAGGTACTGCACAAAGTCCCAGGCCGCTTTTTTGTTGGCGGCTTTGGCAGGTACGGCGTAAAACGAGCCACCGTAGGCAGCAAACGCGCCTGCCGGGAGTTGCGCCGAGCGCCATTTGCCTGTGGTTTCCGGAACAATCCAGTTCTTGAGGTGGCCCGACAGCCAACCGCCCATCATTTGGGCGGCAATCTTGTCGCGGCGAAAGCCTTCGCTCCATTCAGTGGTCCAGGCATTGACCTTGGCGTCGATGCCGGCTTGCCGGGCCTGTCGCGTGAGATCAAAGGCGCGCTCGAAACGCTCGCTGGCGACCAAGCTTTTGCCCTTGCTGTCAAAGTAAATGCCCTCGCCGTCTTTGAGGCCGGCGCGGATGTAGATGTCTTTGATGTCGGTAGCGTTGGCCAGCATGTAGGCGCCGGTGCTGGCTTTAACTTTTTTGCCAGCGGCAATAAAGCCTTCCCAGCTTTTGGTCATCTCAGCCTCGGACACGCCGGCTTTTTGTAGCAGGTCGGTGCGGTAAAACAAGGCGCCGGGGCCGATGTCTACGGGCAGCGCCGCCAGTGCGCCTTTGCTGCTGGTGGCCGCAGGCACGGCAAATTTGGCGATTCTCGCCACCTGGGCTGTGGCGTTGTAGGGCGCCTTAGACAGGTCTTCTAGGCTGCCAGACTCGACAAACTTGCCGATAAAGCCCATATCGATGCCGATCACATCGGGCAAATTGGCGCCCGTTGCCAGCGCGGTCGTCATGGCCGTGTGGTGGTCGGGGTAGGCCATGCTGGAGAGCTTGACCTCCACATCGGGGTACAACTTCTTAAAGCCGGGGATGGCCGCCTTGACGCCACGGTCCAGGTCTGGGAAAGACGACACGGTGATGGTGACTTTTTCCGCATGCGCGGCACAGCTCAGTAGCAGGCCCAGGGCGGCACTGGCCAAAAGTGGTTGGAAGCGTGGCTTCATGCGGGGCTCTCCTTGTGAGGTTTGGCGTTTGATTTCGGTTTGGTCCGGATGGTGGTCAGGCCGTAGTTTGCTTATCAACTAAGCACAATATGAAATCGATTTCAAAAAATTTTAAATGGATGTTTTAAGTTTTTTTACTAGGATAAACCCTAATAGTTATCAAAAATAAAAATGTAATTTTTAAAAGAAACGCCACAAGGATTTGTGTTGATACACCGACGACAAAGCCCTAACGCCAATGAAAAACGGGGTCTTCCCTGTCTTGGATGACCGATCCGAAAGACAAAAATTTCATAGAAAATCGGTTATTTTTATGAAATAATCAAATTTTTTTCATAAAAAGCTGATAATTTGGGAATGTCGGTTTATCCCTTGCAAATTCGGCAGTTTGTACCGGGCTTTGGACGTGAAAAAGTTTTTCAACCCGTTTTTGGCGCCACCTGTTTTTCATGACTGCGAAAACAATGACTTCATCATCATCCCGTAAAACTAAAGTTTCGTACCTTCGATGAAACATGTCTGAAAACGATACCATTGGGATATACCACTAACACTTACCGATTGCTTGCCATGTCCCCCCTTCCTTCCAAACCAGAATCCGTGTCCGACTTCGCCCAGAGTGACGACCTGAGCACGCCCACCGTGTTTGATGTAGCGCGGTTGGCCAATGTGTCGCCCAGCACGGTTTCGCGCATCATCAATGGCTCGGCTAAGGTCTCGCCAGAGCGCAAGCGCGCAGTCGAAGAGGCGATTGCCAAACTGAAGTTCCGGCCCAATTTTTCGGCCAAGAGCCTGCGCAGTGGCTCCACCATGACCATCGGGGTGCTCACCCAAGAGCTCGACAGCCTGTACTTCGGACGCGCCCTCAAAGGAATAGAGCAGGGTCTGGAGGGCAGCGGCTACGCGCCGTTGGTCATTCCCGGCCACTGGAACCCTGCCGAAGAGGCCGAACGCATGCGCCTGCTGATGGCCCGCAAAGTCGACGCGATTGCCGTGTTGGGGGGGAACTTGCGCGACAGCGAACTGCGGGACTTTGCCCGCGTGCAGCCCATTGTGGTGACGGGGCGCAAGATCGAGGGCCACCAGTTGCAGGGCTTTCATTTCGACCATGTGCAAGGCGCAGTTTTGGCCACACAGCACCTGATCGACCTGGGCCACACCCGAATTGCCTACATCGCTGGGCCGCGCGCGCACCCCGACGCGCAGGACCGTACAGAAGGCTTTTTTCAAGCGCACCGCCAAGCGCAACTGCCATTCAACCCGGGTTTGATGGTGGAGGGCGATTTCTTAGAAGCCGGGGGGGAATCCGCCATGGCCAAGTTGCTTGACAGCGGCATCGCCTTTAGCGCCGTGTTTTGCGCCAACGACCAAACTCTGTGGGGCGCGCGCATTGAGCTTTACCGCCGGGGGCACGACGTACCCGGCGAGTTTTCTTTGGTGGGCTTTGACGACCTGCCGCAGTCACAGTACATGACACCCCCTGTCACCACCATGCGCCAGCCCATTTTCGAGATGGGCCTTGCCGCTGCACAAGCGCTGTTGAAGGCTTTGGGCGGCAAGCCCGAAACGGAGCTCGCCCTGGTAGAGCCCTACCTCGTGCTGCGCGAAACCACGCGACGGTATTAGGCGATAGGCGCGCTTGGAGCGTGGTACCCGCTTGTCTATCGATCCAACTCAGCCAGCGAGCGCAGCGCGCGCTGGCTCTCAAACCGCATATCCCGTCCGCTCACAGGATCGGTAAACGCAATCGTCTGGGCCAGCAGTTGCAGCGGCTGCGCATAGTCGGCGCTGCCCTCGGGCGTGAGCACGGGGTAAATGCCGTCGCCCACCAGCGGTAGCCCCAAGGCTGCCATGTGAACACGAAGCTGGTGGCGCTGGCCGGTGATGGGCTCCAACTGGTAGCGCGCCAATCCGCCCAAGTTTTCCAGAGGCGTGATCAGGGTAAGCGCGTTAGGCGGGCCTTCCACCTCGGTTTGTTGCATGAAGTGCGTGCTCTCAGTGATGCGGCTCTCGCGGCGCAACGGCCAGGGCAGGGCGGCGTTCCAGGGCGCGATAGCCTGGTAGGTTTTGGCGACCTGGTGATTGCGAAACAGCGCGTGGTAGGCGTCGCGCGTGGTGGGGTTGACTGAGAACAGCACCAGGCCGGCGGTATCGCGGTCGATGCGGTGTATGGGTACCAGGTCGTCCAGCCCGAGCGTGTTTTTCAGGCGCACCAGCACGGTTTCCTGCAAGTACTTGCCTGAGGGCATGACCGGTAAAAAATGCGGCTTGTCGACCACCAGCAGGTGCGCGTCTTGGTGCAGCACCACGGCGTCAAACGGAATTTTGGGTTCGGGCGGTAGCGCGCGAAAGTAGTAGACCCGCAAGCCCGCCACATAGGCTGCTTCGGCGCCCAGGGTGCAACCCCGGTCGTCGCTTATGGCGCCCGCTTGCAGGCGCTCCATCCACTGTGCTTTTGGTACGCGGGGAAAGCGCTCCACCAAAAACTCGAGCACCGTGGGCCAGACCCCCAGCGGTAGCACCACGCTGCTGGGGCCTACGCCGTCGCGCAAGGGGGGCGTGTGCGGGGTTTTCACCGGCGCTTGGCTGCTGTGGCGCCGCGCAGTTTAGACGCGCTCAAACACCACATCCCACACGCCGTGGCCGAGTTTGATGCCCCGGTTCTCGAACTTGGTCAGCGGCCGGTAGTGTGGCTTTGGGGAGTAGCCCAGCAGTTCGGGGTGGGCGGCAGCGGCGCGGTTGCGCAGCGCAGGCTCGGCGCTGAGCACTTCCAAAATCTGTTCGGCATAGGGCTGCCAGTCGGTGGCGCAGTGCAGGTAGCCGCCCACCTTAAGGCGCTGCGCTAGTTTGGCAATCAAGGGCGCCTGAATTAGGCGGCGCTTGTTGTGCTTGGTCTTGTGCCAGGGGTCTGGGAAAAAGATGTGCACGCCGTCCAGGCTGTGCAGCGGCAGCATGTGGTCAATCACTTCCACGGCGTCATGCGCGCAGATGCGGATGTTGCGCAGGCCCTGCTCGCCAATGCGTTTGATCAATGCGCCCACGCCGGGCTCGTGCACCTCGCAGCACAGAAAGCGCGTCTGGGGCAGAACGCTGGCAATGTGCGCCGTGGCCTCGCCCATACCAAAGCCAATTTCCAGCACCACCGGGTGCGCGGTGCCTGGTGCCTCATCGGGCAGTGGGCTAAACACTGCTTTCAGGTCCAGCAAATGGTCTTGGTAGGGCAGCAAAAACTCCGGGCCCAGGGCTTGGACGGCTTTATTTTGACCCGACGTCATGCGACCGGCGCGTTTGACAAAGCTCTTGATGCCACGCAGGTAAGGCGTCGGTGCAGGGTCTTTGGCGGTTGGGGTGGGTGGCAGGCAGGGGGCTTCTGTGGTCATCGCCCGAATTTTAGGTGCCCACAAGCGGC
>CAMDKE010000061.1 GCA_945901215.1 Comamonas sp. lk | reverse complement strand
TTGGGGTCAGAGCACATTGTTTTGCGGGTGCTCTGACTCGCAAAGTTTTACAACTTTTAAAAGGAAAACCATGTTCAACAAAGGACAACTCGCCGGCCTGATGAAGCAAGCCCAGGCCATGCAAGACAACATGAAAAAAGCCCAGGATGAACTGGGCAACATCGAAGTCAGCGGTGAGTCCGGCTCTGGCCTGGTCAAAGTCACCATGACTTGCAAGCATGAGGTGCGTCGCGTCACCATCGATCCCAGTTTGCTGGCGGACGACAAGGACATGCTTGAAGACTTGGTGGCTGCGGCCTTCAATGCCGCGTTGCGTGTGGCAGAAGAAACTTCGGCGCAAAAAATGGGCAAGATCACGGCGGGTATGCCCGGCTTGCCTGGTGGCATGAAACTTCCCTTTTAAGACCTTGATACCCGCCTTGATGGGTCCTGTTCATGTCTGACGCGCATTCGCTCGATACCCTGATCCAGGCGCTGCGGCGGCTGCCGGGCGTGGGTGTCAAGTCAGCGCAGCGCATGGCGTTTCACCTTTTGCAACGTGACCGCGCAGGCGCGCAGGCCCTGGCGCGCGCGCTCATGGAAGCTACCGAAAACGTGCACCACTGCGAGCGCTGCCACACCTTCACACAGGACCGGATGTGCGCCACCTGCCTCGACACCCGGCGCGACCACACCCAGCTCTGCGTGGTGGAGACGCCGGCCGACCAGGCGGCGCTGGAGCGCACTGGCGCCTACCGGGGCTTGTACTTCGTGCTCATGGGCAAGCTCAGCCCCTTGGATGGCATTGGCCCGCATGACTTGGGGTTGCAAAAGCTGTTTGCACGGGCATGTGACGGCATCGTGCAGGAGGTGATTTTGGCCACCAACTTCACCGCCGAGGGTGAGGCCACAGCCCATGTGATCGCAGAGGGCCTGAAAGCCAAAGGCCTGCAACCCACGCGCCTGGCGCGCGGTGTGCCGGTGGGGAGCGAACTCGAATATGTGGATTTGGGCACGATCGCCCACGCATTAGTGGACCGGCGCTGAGCGCCTTCAGGCCATGCGCAAAGCTCAGGCTTTGGCTTGCGGCGCGGGCTTAGCCTTCGATTTTGCTTGCACCTGCCGTGCCTTGGTCGGGGTCCCGGACTTTCGGGTTCTGCCCGGTTTGGCGCTGCTGGCGTTTACCGACACATAGACCACTACGGTCTGCCCGGGCTTGAACTTCGCGCCCACTGCGACCTTGTTCCACTGCGCGACATTACCCGCAGTGGTTTTGTAGCGGCGAGCAAGGCTTGCAACGGTGTCGTTTTTGGCAGCACGCAGAGTCTTGCGCACCATGACCATTTCTGGGGAAAAGCTGACCTCACCTTTGTCGGCCACTGATTCGGTGATGTCTTTTTGTACACCTGCTGCGCGCGGCACCAACAAGGTGGAGCCCGGTTTGATCAGCATGCGCACCGGAATATTGTTAACTTCGCGCAGCTGGGTCTCGGACATGCCAACTTGTTTGGCCGCTTGGGCCACGCGCAAGGTGGAGGGAACAACCCAGACCGTCCAACTGGCAAGGCGCGGACCATTGAAAGCTTGCAAATTGCGCTCAAACACGTCTGCGTTGTCCCACGGCAGCAGTATTTGGGGCGTGCCGGCCGCCATGATGACCGGCTTGTTCAGCGACGGGTTGAGCGACCTGAAATCGTCGAGCGCAACTTCCGCCAATTTAGCGGCCAACGTGACGTCAATATCGCGCTGCATAGTTACCGACTTAAAGGAGGGGTGGTTGCCAATGTCTGGCAGTTGAGCGCCAAAGGACTCCGGCCGGGCGATGATGTTCTTGATGGCTTGCAGCTTGGGTACGTAGTACTGGGTCTCCAAGGGCATGGTCAGGCTGGTGTAGCCGGTGGGTAATTGCAGGCGTTCATTTTTTTGGATGGCGCGGCCCACGCTGCCTTCTCCCCAGTTGTAGGCCGCCAAAGCCAAATGCCAGTCGCCAAAAAGAGCGTACAGTTTTTGCAGATAGTCCAGCGCGGCACGTGTTGACGCCAGCACGTCTCGCCGGTCGTCACGAAACACGTTTTGCTTGAGTTCGTAGCTCTTGCCCGTGGCCGGCATGAATTGCCACATACCAGCCGCCTTGGCGCTTGATACCGCCTGGGGGTTGAACGCGCTTTCCACAAAGGGCAACAGGGCCAACTCAGTGGGCATATTGCGCAGTTCTAGTTCTTCGACAATGTGGAACAGGTATTTGCGCGACCGGTCTGTCATCCGAAAAATGTAGTCGGGTCGCGTGGTGTACCAGATTTCCCGGTCCCGCACCAAGTTGCTTTCCAGGTCGGGCATGGCGTACCCCCGGCGTATGCGCTCCCACAGGTCCGCTGTGGTGGCCAGGCTGGTTACGGATTGCGCGTTCAGGCCTTGCGCCACCAGGGGTTGCAAATCATCCGGGACCTCGGCTGCCCGCACCGGCACTAGCAGGCCGGCCAAACAGACCAGGCTGAAAAGCCCGTGGCGGAGGGATCTACGGTTCAAAATTGGTTTTTCCAAGTTCTCAGCGTAGCGAAAACGCCGTGTTGCGCTACTTGTTGGGCGTCAAAACGCTGTGCTGACGCTGCCACAGTGGCTTGCGAAACGCGCAAAAAGGGATTGATGTCTCGCTCAAGTGCGATGTTTGAGGGCAAAGTGGGTAGGCCCTGCGCGCGCAGACTTTGGCAATGGATCTGGTAGGCCGCAAGCGCCGCATTGTCGGGTTCGACTTCGCGCGCGAAGCGCAGGTTGCTTAAGGTGTACTCGTGCGTGCAACAGACCCGCGTATTTCCGGGTAGCGCGGTCAGGGATGCCAGCGAGATCTGCATTTGCGCGGCAGTGCCTTCAAACAGCCGCCCGCAGCCCCCGCTAAACAAGGTGTCGCCACAAAAAAGCAGGGGGACGCCCTCAAACGCTGGGCAGTAATAGGCAATGTGGCCCGCCGTATGGCCTGGCACGTCCATCACGACGAAGGTGTGTCCCAATACGTCAACTGTGTCGTCCTGGATCAGGCGCCGCAGCGGCTCGGGAACGGACTCGCGGGCCGGACCGTACACCCGTGCGCCGGTAGCTGCGTGAAGTTGTGCCACGCCACCCGTGTGGTCCGGATGGTGGTGGGTGACTAGAATGCCCCGAAGCTGTAGGCCAAGCGTTTCAAGGGCCTGGAAAACCGGCGCTGCGTCACCGGGATCAACAATCCATGCGTCCTGGCCGTCATGAACCATCCACAGGTAATTGTCAGTGAAAGCGGGCAGCGGTAATAACGTCATGGATGAACAAATTATAGATTTGCAAGACTGGATTCAAACGCCACCAGGGCAGTACCTGTTGGATTGGGAAGGTGCGCAGGTCGAGGATGCTGTGGCAGACATTTTTGGCTACCACGCCTTGCAGCTGGGCATGGCCGCGCTGCAAGGCTTAGAGCATAACCGGATGCCCCACCGTTGGCTTGCGCAACAGCAGCTCGGTTGGGTCCAGGCGGATTCGAGTACGCCAGCGCCGTGCGATGCCCAGGGCGTTTCTCTGGTAACTGATTTTTCGGCGCTGCCTTTTCCTGCCGCGAGCTTGGATTTGGTGATCTTGCCCCACACGCTCGAACTTAGCGCCGACGCGCACGCCACCTTGCGTGAAGTCGAGCGTGTTCTCGTTCCCGAAGGACGGGTGGTTATTTGCGGCTTTAACCCGCTGGGCTTGTGGGCCTTTCGCCAGGCCCGAGCCCAGTTATGGAGCAGATTAAGCGGCGGGCGCTTGGGCGGCGTACCGTACTTGCCGCAGGCGAACCAATACCTGGGCTACTGGCGGCTGCGCGATTGGCTCAAGCTCTTGGGTTTTGAGGTGGAGGTGGCACGGTTTGGCTGCTACGCACCGGCAGTTCACAGCCAGACCTGGCTCGCGCGCTTTGGCTGGCTGGAGCGACTGGGCGAGCGCTGGTGGCCTATTTTTGGTTCGTCCTATTTTTTGGTCGGCGTCAAGCGCGTTCAGGGCGTGCGCTTGATGGGCGCGCATTGGCGCAAAGCCAGCGCGCGAGCCAGTCGCGCCGTGCCTGCGGCACAGCGCGAGCAAAACCAGTGGCAACGGGAGCATAGAGAGTGAACAAGGTTGTGATTTATACGGATGGCGCCTGCAAAGGCAACCCCGGTCCCGGCGGTTGGGGCGCAATTTTGCGGTCCGAAGATGGCTCAGAAAAGGAGTTGTGCGGCGGCGAACCGGGTACGACCAACAACCGAATGGAGATGTTGGCGGTCATTGAAGCCCTGAGCGCACTCAAGCGCCCCTGCCACGTCACTCTGAATGTGGACAGCCAATACGTTCTCAAAGGCATTACCGAGTGGCTTCCCGGTTGGAAGGCCAAGGGTTGGCGCACCGCGGCCAAGCAACCGGTGAAAAATGTGGATCTTTGGCAGCGGCTCGACGCGCTGGTGGCCGGTGGTGGACACACCATCGACTGGCGCTGGGTGCGCGGCCACAACGGCGACCCAGGCAATGAGCGCGCCGATGGATTGGCGAACCGGGGAGTGGATCTGGGCCGTCTTTAAGGGTTGCTCGCCGCTCCAGCGCCTACATGACGCCGGTGAAAACCATCACGTCGAGGATGTCGCCCGGTGCAACATCGCCTTGGTCGTGGTGCAGCACCAACAGGCCATTGGCGGCAACCATGGAGCTGAGCACGCCGGAGCCTTGCTGACCGGTAATTTTGACGCTCAAGTCACCGTCGGCGTCAGTACCTACGATGGCGCGCTGGTATTCGGTGCGACCGGGTTTTTTTCGGATGGATTCAAGGCTTCGGGCGCGGAGCATGGGGGGCTGGATGTTTTGATCGTCAGCGCGCGCACCCATCATGCGCCACAGGGCGGGGCGCACAAAGGCCAAGAAGGTCACCATCACGGCGACCGGATTGCCGGGCAGGCCAAACAGCGGGACCTTGCCAATGCGTCCGACCGCCATGGGACGGCCCGGACGCATAGCAATGCGCCAAAAGGCCACTCCGCCTTCGCCGGGCGTGTCGCTGTGGGCGAGCTTGCGCATCATGGCTTTGGTATGGTCGGCCTCGCCCACACTCACACCGCCGCTGGTGATGATGGCATCGGCCCGGCCCGCGGCCAGGCGAAACGCAGCCTCCAGGGCAGCCGGGTCGTCGGGCACCACGCCCATGTCGATGCAGTCAATGCCCATGCGCTGCAGCAGACCGTAGACGGTGTAGCGGTTGCTGTCATACACGGCGCCTTCCCGAGGCGCCTGGCCTAGGCTCAAAATTTCGTCACCCGTTGAAAAATAGGCTACCCGCAAACGCTGGTACACGCGCACCGTGGGCAGCCCGAGGCTTGCCAGAAGCCCCAGTGCTGCCGGCAGCAACACCGTGCCAGCCGCTAAGGCGGTGTTGCCCGCTTGCAGGTCCTCGCCTTTGAAGCGGCGGTTGTCCCCTTGGCGCACAGCGTTCGGCGCAATGGTGATACTTGAGGGGCCGGGTTGCACCAATTCTTGCGGCACCACGGTGTCCAAGCCCGTGGGCATGATGGCTCCGGTCATGATCTTGACGCATTGGCCCTGTTTCAGGCTTCCAGCGTAGGCGGATCCGGCCAGCGCGGTTCCCACGATCGACAGGTGCAGGGGCGCGTCGGCTTGCAGGGCTTGACCGGCGAAGGCGTAGCCGTCCATGGCGGAATTGTCGTGGGCTGGCACGTTGATGGGGCTGACCACCTCGTGTGAAAGGACCCGCCCGAGGGCCTGCATCAGGCCCAGCGTTTCGCTACCGGGCGAAGGCCCAACCATCTCCGCCAAAAATGCGTTTACGGCGTGCGCCGGCAGGGCCTGGGGGTCGTAACCCTGGAGTTCCGCGGCGATTTGGTCCAAGGTTTTCATCAGCCGCCGATGTAACTCATTTCCACGCGACGGGGGGTGGTTTCGCTACCAGCGGCTTGGACTGGCAGTGCGGAGCGCAACAATGAATAGCGGTCGTTGCGCGCTTGCCAAATGCGGGCGATGGCTTCCAGAAGTTCGCCGTCCGGTTTGGGGCTGCGCACCAGCGCACGCAGGTCATAGCCTTGGGTGGCGAAGAGACACAGGTACAACTGCCCTTCGGTAGACAGACGCGCGCGGTTGCAGTCGGCACAAAATGCCTGCGTGACGCTGCTGATAACGCCAATTTCGCCCGCCTGGGTATCGTGCCGTCCCTGGGCGTCGGCATAGCCCCACCGCTGCGCTGTTTCTCCCGGGGCCGCAGCCTCCAAAGCGACCAAAGGAAAGGCGGTTTGCAACAGGGCGATGACGTCTGCCGAGGGCATCACCTCGTCCATGCGCCAGCCGTTGGTCGCACCAACGTCCATGTATTCAATAAACCGCAGAACGATGCCAGAGCCGCGAAAGTGACGCGCCATGGGAATAATTTCGTGGGCATTGGTGCCACGCTTGACCACCATATTGACCTTGATTGGCCCCAGGCCTGCGGCCTGCGCCGCAGCGATGCCCCGCAGAACATCGCTAACGGGGAAATCCACATCATTCATTTTCTTGAAGATCGCATCATCCAGGCCGTCCAGGCTGACCGTGACCCGCTGCAGGCCCGCATCTTTGAGCGCTTGGGCTTTGCGCGCTAGCAAGGAACCATTGGTTGTCAGGGTGATATCCAGTGGCGCCCCGTCTAGGGTGCGCAGTTGCGCCAGTTGGGCTACCAGCACCTCAATGTTCTTGCGCAGCAAAGGCTCCCCTCCGGTGAGACGAATTTTTTGTACGCCCAGGGAAATGAACTGATGCGCGATGCGAGTGATTTCTTCAAAACTGAGCAAAGACTGCTGTGGCAGGTAGGCATAGTCTTTGTCAAACACTTCCTTTGGCATGCAGTAGCTGCAGCGAAAATTGCAGCGGTCTGTGACACTTATACGTAGGTCACGCAAAGGTCGCCCCAGCGTGTCAGTGCTTTGCCCGCCCACTGCACCGGAAACCGGAGCGGCGGGTATCGGTAGTGATCGGGGTCGCTGGTCAATCACCGCGATGGTGCGATTCATGGGTTTGGTGGTCATTGATGCAATGGTGGACTGGCAGCACGGAGGTGCTGAAAAGTCAAAAACCACTATTATGGTCCGTCAGGAACCAACGCAGACCCACCAGCCCCCGCGCATGAAAACCTTTCGCCTTGCCGCCTGGGCGGCCCATTGGACTGGCCGCACGAACGCACAAGCTGCTGCGTCCGCGCCCCCGGAGCCCGTTACTGCGGCATCGTCATCGCCGTGGGCGGACGCTGGCTCCAACGCGCAAGACGGCGTCGATCCGCAGGCTCCGACGGGCCCAACACCAAATGCGTCGGAGCAGCAACTTGAATTGGCCGAAAAAAGGGCCCAGTTTTGGTCCTCGGCCGCCCACGACTTGTGCCAGCCTGCCCAGGCTTTGGCGCTTTTTTTGGAACGGCTGAAGCGACTACCCATGGATCCGCAAGCCGCGCCCATCGTTGGCTATTTGGACTCGTCGATGCAGGACCTGACGCATTTGCTTAACGGCGTGGTCGAAGTTGCTCAACTCGACGCAGGGTCGGTCAGTGTTCATGGGGCACCGGTATCTGTTGATGAGGTGGTTGAGCGCTTGGTAGCCCATCTGGCCCCTGCTGCCGCGCACAAAGGGCTTCGTTTGCGCTGGCGCTCCAGTGGGCAATGGGTGTGGACCGATGCTGCCTTGTTGGAGCGCATCCTGACGATACTGGGCGATAACGCCATGACTTACACCCAGCGCGGTGCGGTGCTGGTGACTTCCCGCCGCGTGGCGCAGGGGCGCGCAGTGCGTATTGATGTGCATGACAGCGGTGTCGGCATGGCAACAAAACAGCAGGACTTTATTTTTGAGCCTTTTGTAAGGCCTAGACAAGCTAATCGGCCATGGCCTGGCTTTGGTTTGTATCTGGCCCAGCGCTTGGCGCAGTTGTTGGGCACGACCTTGGTCGTACGTTCAATTTTGGGTCGAGGTTCACGTTTTTCCATTACGCTGGCCTGCATGGCGGAGTCCGACCGCGCTGACGTCGCGTCCGGTCCACTCGGACTGAGTCTGCACACTTTAAAGGGGGTTCGCGTTGCGCTGGTGGGAGATGACCCGGTAGAGCGCGATCGGCTCGCTGCTTTGCTAGCTTCATGGGGTTGCACCATTTGGAGCGAATCAGATGCCAGTGCGCCTGGTGGGGATCTGTCAGATGGCCCAACCGCTCCGCAGGCTATTGTTTGCGTGGATCCCTGTGGCGGGGCTCAGTCGGCTGGTTTTCAAGCCGCAATAGACCTTCGTCGTCGCCTTCACGCCGATATTCCCGCCTGTTTGGCCGTGGGCGACACATCCACGGCATGGGCAAGAGACACGCGGGCATTGGGATTTGTCTTGTTGGAGTCACCTGCCCAAGCAGCCCCGCTGCGGGCGTTTTTGCGGCGCATCCTCAGGGTTTGAGTCCGCGCTTGGTGTTTTGGGCTCAGGTAGCCGGGCTGCTGTAAGAGTAATCGGCAGCGGCCACGGCGGCCTGGGTGCGATTTTCCGCATTGAAATAACGAAGTATGGCGCTGACGTGGGTTTTGACTGTTTCTTCCGAAAGGTCGAGTTCAGCCGCAATGTCGCGATTGGACTGCCCATTCATGATGCCGCGCAACACCTGTTCCTGGCGCCGCGAAAGCGAATTCGCAATCCCAGGCGCTCCCAATTTCCCCGCCCGATGAAGGGCGCGCAGTTCGTGGGGAATATAGATTTCGCCCTGAATCACCCGTTGTATGGCCGACAAAAGCTCTTCTGTGTCGCCCGATTTGGTGACGAATCCAGCCGCACCGGCATTGAGCGCCTGTTGAATGATTTGCACGGTGGTCGATCCAGAAATCATCAAAACCACCAGCGAGGGTTGGATTCTGCCTAGCTGGCGCAAAACTTCAAGCCCGGTCATATCGGGCAAGTGGTAATCCAGCAAAACCAGGTCGATATTGCGGTGGGGCAGCAGCGTGGCGATGGCATCGGCACCCGTTGCTGCATGCAGCAGTGTGAGCTGCGGATGGATTCCTGCGAGCACTTGTGCCAGGCCTTCCCGTACCAGGGCGTGGTCATCAACGACGAGTATTTTCAAAACAAGGCCCGGGTGAAAAGTGAAAAATACGGTCCTCCAAAGCGGTGATCCTACGCCGCCCTGCCCGTTGGGCGGGGCGAAGGTGAAAAAAAAGTGCAAGAACCGAGGCTCTTGCACTTTTTTTGTGGGGGGGATTGCCCCCAGACGGCAAATTTAACCGCCGTGGATTTTCATCATTAGCGGCACGATCAGCAGAGCCACGATGTTGATGATCTTGATCAGGGGGTTGATCGCAGGTCCTGCCGTGTCTTTGTAAGGGTCGCCCACGGTGTCGCCAGTCACCGCAGCCTTGTGGGTGTCAGAGCCCTTGCCGCCGTGGTGGCCATCTTCGATGTACTTCTTGGCGTTGTCCCAGGCGCCGCCACCGGTGCACATCGAGATGGCCACGAACAGGCCGGTCACGATGGTGCCCATGAGCAAGCCGCCCAAGGCCGCTGGCCCCAGGGCTAAGCCGACCACGACGGGCACGACCACGGGCAAGAGGCTGGGGATCATCATTTCTTTGATGGCCGCAGTGGTCAGCATGTCCACTGCGGTGTCGTACTCGGGCTTGCCGGTGCCGTCCATGATGCCCTTGATATCGCGGAACTGCCGGCGCACTTCCACCACTACCGAGCCCGCCGCGCGGCCCACGGCTTCCATGGCCATGGCGCCAAACAGGTAGGGAATCAGGCCGCCAATAAACAGGCCAATGATCACCATCGGGTCGCTCAGGTCAAAGGCAATGTGCTTGCCAAAGGCGTCGAGCTTGTGCGTGTAGTCGGCAAACAGCACCAGTGCGGCCAGACCGGCCGAGCCAATCGCGTAGCCTTTGGTCACAGCCTTGGTGGTGTTGCCCACCGCGTCCAGCGGGTCGGTGATGTCGCGCACGCTTTTGGGCATTTCCGACATTTCGGCAATACCACCGGCGTTGTCGGTAATCGGGCCATAGGCGTCCAGCGCGACCACAATGCCGGCCATGCTGAGCATGGAGGTGGCTGCAATCGCAATACCGTATAGGCCGCCCAGGTGAAAGGCGGTCCAGATTGCCAGGCATACAAACAGCACTGGCCAGGCGGTGGAGCGCATGGAGACGCCAAGGCCGGCAATGATGTTGGTGCCGTGGCCGGTAGTGGAAGCTTGCGCGATGTGCTGTACTGGCGCGTACTGCGTGCCGGTGTAGTACTCGGTGATCCAGACCAAAGCCGCAGTCAAAATCAGGCCGACGGCGCAGGCGCCGAACAGGTCGGTGCTGCTGACTATGCGACCGTCAGTCAGGGTCACTGCAGCAGGAAATAGGCTTTGCGTCACG
Organism: Comamonas sp. lk; assembly: GCA_945901215.1. GTDB lineage: Bacteria > Pseudomonadota > Gammaproteobacteria > Burkholderiales > Burkholderiaceae_C > Allorhodoferax. The sequence goes on along the minus strand of CAMDKE010000061.1, from coordinate 410 downwards.
AAGTAAAACGCAATAAGCGACAAGACTCCCGCTACCGCCAGGCCCTTGTAAAGCGCGGGCATCACGTTCTTCATGTCCGGCGAGGCCTTGACAAAGAAGCAGCCGATGATGGAGGCCACGATGGACACTGCACCCAGCGCGAGCGGGTACATCACCGCGTTGGTGTTGGGCCCGGCCAACATCATGGCGCCCAGCACCATAGTGGCGATTAGCGTGACAGCGTAGGTTTCAAACAGGTCGGCTGCCATACCAGCGCAGTCGCCCACGTTGTCGCCCACGTTGTCGGCAATCACGGCCGGGTTGCGTGGGTCGTCCTCGGGGATGCCGGCTTCAACCTTGCCCACCAGGTCAGCGCCCACATCCGCACCCTTGGTGAAAATGCCGCCGCCCAGACGGGCAAAAATCGAGAT